>CAYVED010000041.1:0-21080 GCA_964449975.1 uncultured Muribaculaceae bacterium | reverse complement strand
TTAGGACAGAAGATTCTCATTCTTCAAATAGGAGTTCGATTCTCCTATCCCGTACGAAAAAGAAGCTGTCTGATAATAAATCAGACGGCTTTTTTATATACATACAGCTTTCCCAAAGGATATTTTTTAGCTATTTCTCATCACAACAACGGCTTTATTTTTTTCTCATATACGCTTTTTGAAACTATCCTGTAATGCGGATCATACTCCTCATTAAAAATACGGCTGTGGTGCCCTACATAATTCCCTTTTTTAAGTTCCTGTTCAATCCTTAGTCTTTCCTCTTCAAAGTCGGGGAGTACGGAAGATAGCTTCCTGCCTCCTTTACGCGGTATGATATTTCCGCCGATCATCTCAACCTCAATTCCTGAAACCACATCAAGTATCATATTCCACTCTTTCTCCCAAGAAGATATATCGGGAAGCACATATCCGGCTGTGCTTTCTATAAAAGCCTCAAATAACCCTCTGTAGGAAAGAACCCCCTTTTTTATCAGAACCAAATTTACCCGTACAAAATTATTTTCCCAGCCAATAGAATCTATACAGGGAGAAAAAGTAACGCTATCCATCTCTGAAAGCTCTCTGCGGATATACGCACCAGCAAGAGCAGTATCGGCAAGCAAGTGTCCCGGCCCAAACTTGTCCTGAAAAAAGAATTTATATATATCGCTCAAACGGCTTTTAGGATATATTGTAAATTGTCCTATAACGGCTTCCCCTATCCTCTTCTCCGAAATATTCCCGCTCTTATCCGCTCTAGACACACACATAGGGAAGCACAACAGCATAATGACAAAAACAACTTTTTTCATCTATTCCTTATTTCTTCAAGTATCCCGATAAGTTCTTTTGCATGTTCCGCTTTGTAGAATCCGGGGAATCCCACCTCTCCATCAACTTCTTCATGTATCCATGTGATAAGGAAAGGTATATGAACCCCGTAGCCGCCTAATTCCAGCACGGGAAGTATGTCCGATTTTAAAGAATTCCCTACCATAAGCAACTCCTGCGGCATTATATCCAGATTTTTAAGCAGCGTTATATAATCGCCCTTTTTCTTATCGCTCATAATCTCCACATGGTGGAAATACCGCAGCAACCCGGAACGTTCCAATTTACGCCGCTGATCCAGCAAATCCCCCTTTGTCGCTACCACGAGCGTATATTTCCCCGACAGTTCCCTTAATACATCCTCTATCCCGTCCAATAATTCTATCGGGATATTTATTAAAAACGTACCTATCCCTATTATTTGCTCTATCTCTTCCGCACTCACTGCTGCAATACCGTTTTCAACCCCGGCTCTGCTCAGTCCCAAAGCCGTTTCTATAAGAGATAACGTAAAAGCCTTAGCTCCGTACCCGTAATATTGCAGATTCTTCATCTCCACCTCAAACAGTCCTGCCCCAATCTCCCTTTCCGTTCCGAAACGGCTCAACAGGGTGCAGAATTTATGCTCCGCCTCCCTGAAATAGGGTTCGTTTACCCATAAAGTATCATCCGCATCAAATGCAATAATTTTAATTTTGTTCATTTTTGTGGGCCGACCAGCGCACAGCCCTGTTCGGATTATAATAATTATAAATTACTCTGCCGGACGGTGCAGTATTCCTGCGCGGGTGGTATTTACCCGTATATCTATATCCAGCGGAGCGCCGCCGTACACCCTTACTTTCAATACGGAAGTATTAACGGCGCCGCCCTGGGTATAACCGGTATTTTTGGTATATACCCATACCGGGATTACGGATACGGCGCCCCTGCCCCTGCGTCCGGCAGGCAGGAACCCGCCCTCCAGTATTTTATATTTACCGGCATGCTCCTTTGGAAAGGTAAGCACTATATTATCGGGACGCACGATTTTGACGAGATCGGCCTGCCGGAGAGCGGTAGGCAGTTTCCCGATATTTTTATAGGATATTTTTATCCGGTAATCGGCAGAGTCTCCCTTATATGATTTAATCTTTTTTATCTCTATATCGTCCCATTCGAGTTCCGGAAGATGTTTTACCATTTCAAGATTAAAAAGAGCCTGGTTTTTCGCCCATTTCTCCATCTGTTTTGAAGGGGAATTCTGGGAATAGAATTTAGGATCCCAACCGCCGAGTTCAACCGCCCCGAGGGTAGGATGGTTGAATTTCTTCCATTCTATAAAGCCCATGCCGTCGTTTTCCAGATCATCCCATATAAGTTTGTCCAGTTCGTCTATAACTCCGTCCCCGTTATAATCTTTTTTCAGTTTGCCGCCGTCCCATATTTCATCCCCGTACCATATTGCGCCGTAATACCAATATCCGAAATCGGGGCCGTGTCCGAAAAGAGGACTTCCTTTTCCGTAATCATTGTAGACATCCCCGGCACGCTCGTATCCGGTTATGCTTTTACCTATCCCGTCGAAATAGTCATACCATTTTGCATCTTCCGGAAACATTCTCTCCTCCGGAGCAGAGGTACTCGGCGCCCTGAGGTGCATAGGGACACGGGTATCCATTGAATTAACTATATAAATATTGGGATTCCCGAGCAGGAAAGTAAATACCGCCCTGGTTTCGGGTTCACTCAAAGGATATTCGCCGGCTCCTCCCTGAGTCCACCCGCGGCCGGTATTCTCGACAGCAGGACGCCAGTTTTCGGCATAGTTCCTGTGCAGATCCAGTCCGCCTATCCCGTCTTCATTTATTTTTCCGTCCCCGTCATTGTCTATCCCTTCGGCTGCAACGGAGTAATCGCCTTTTCCTTCACCGACATGTTTCATCAGTCTGCCGGAGCTGTCTCTGGGATCTATTATGTAGCTCCCTTTCAGCGTATCCCGATACCTCATTCTGAGTATCATTCCATCCCCGTCAATATCCTCCGGAGCATCTTCGTCCAGCAGTCCGTCCCCGTCATTATCAAAAGGCCGTACCGAACTACGGTTGCTCTGTGCCGTATACATGTAAAGATTATGTCCGTCGGGATTATTCACAGGTCTTAAATGAATCGCATTTTTGTCGAGTATTCCGGTTATTTCGGCATCCTTGCCGTAAGATTCTATAAGATGTTTCATCAGCCATATAACCGACTCGGTACTGCTGACCTCTCCGCTGTGGCGCGTACCCTCGAAAAAGGCGGCGGGCTTATCTGAGGCTTTGCCCGTTTTCTTGTTGGTAAGCGTCATCTGTATTATAGGACGGCCTTCATAGCTCTCGCCTACCTGGTACAGGTCTACCAGATCCGGGTAATCCGCTGCCCATTTCTCCATCCAGTAATATACTACGCCTGCAGAATGATAACGATCGAACTCCAGGCTTTTTCCCGGAATATATTCTACGTGAGGATGCTTCGTTTTAGGGAAAAAACTTATCCCGTGACGGTATCCCCCCACCTCGTAATATCGTTTTACACTGTCCTGTTCAGGCAGTAATTTCGTCTCAAGAGGTTTCATCCTCTGTCCATACAATGAATAAGCACATAAGAATGTGACAAATAAAATCAGTTTCCGGTTCATACGTTTAAATTTTTCAGGTATCCGCCGAATTATAAAAAAATTCCAGTGCGGCTTCCAAAGGTAATAAAAATTAATATCCGGACATGAAATAAATAAAATAAATGGTGTAAAAAAAGCGCCCAGAAGTTCTCCAACTCAGATTTATCCTGTCTTTACATACGGCAGTTGGTTCCGACAGTCTTTGATCCGATCAGTTACATCTGAGCACTTTTAAGTAAATTTCTATTTATCGGCAGCATGCAGATTCCCCGCTTTATCCTTCGTCTGATTTTTTCCCCGGTCAGGAAATCCGCATCCGGTATTATTTCCGCATATCCTGCCGTTTACAGGCTATTACCCCCGTGCAGAATGTTTCTAACGGTTAATGCCGCCGAATTACCAAAAGCAATGTGTTATTTCCTTAAATTACCTAATTCCATATTTCTTCTTCCGACGGAATATGTATTCTCGCAGAGAGAGGCGCAATACGGGTTATATTCAGCAAATGTTTGTAAGTAAAGTTTTCCGAAATAGAGTTGTTACCCCAGCTTCCGCAGCCCAGTGTATTTGTAACCGGCAATCCGTTCTGAATGGAACCGCCGGCAGTAGTTGCGCATATAGCGTTCACAATCAACCGGGAAACCGACAGACTGGTTCCTGCCTTGATAATGTTTGCCTGGTCATTCGAATGTATGCCGGCAGTATGGCCGCTTCCTTCAAACATAAGATTGGTCTGCGCTATTTCAAGGGCTTCATCAAAATACTGATATGGAAACGCGCCCATAACCGGACACATTTTTTCTTTGCAAACAGGATCTTCATTCCCTATGCCGTAAGCCTCCACAACAATAATACGGGTATTTTCAGGAACATCGATACCGGCTTTTTTTGCAATACTGAGGGCGGTTTGTCCTACTACGTCCCGCCTGGTATGGCCGTCTTCAAAAATAGTATCTATAATTTTACCTCTTTCATTCTCTGTAGCAATGTAGGCCCCGTGTCTGCGAAAAGCCTGTAAGACTTCATCCCTGTCCTCTCTGGGATAGATAAAACTTTGTTCTCCGGAACAGATGATTCCGTTGTCGAAAGAACGGCCGGTTACGATTTTTTCTGCAGCAGTATCGTAATCAATATTACGGTCGAGAATTACCTGCACATTTCCCGCCCCCACACCAAAAGAGGGACGCCCCGAAGAATATGCAGATTTAACCATAGCCATACCTCCGGTAGCCACTACCACGTCGCATTTAGCCATTAATTCCTGCGTTTTTTCCAAAGTAGGTTCTTCGATGATCTGAACCAGACCGTCGGGAATATCCATAGGAGCAACAGCTTCCAATATCTTTTTTACCGCCAGGGAGGAACATTTTTTCGCTTTAGGATGCGGAGAGATAATAATTGCATTTTTCGTTTTTAATGCGAATATGATTTTAGACATCGGGGTTACGACAGGATTCGTCATCGGTGTAATTCCGGCAACCACACCTATAGGTTTGGCTATCTCAATAAGACCGTTTTTTTCGTTAATGCTCAGAATACCCATAGACTTCTTCCCTTTTAAGTTATTCCATACACCTTTCGATTTATTTTTGTTCTTGGAAACCTTGTCTTCATACACACCCATTTCCGTCTCTTCTATGGTTAGCCTTGCCAGCTCTTCCGCATTATCGAAAATAGCCCGCGCAGCCAATTTTATAACGGCATCCACATCGTCCTGATCGAAACGGGACGAATAAACAGATTGAGCCTTACGGGCTTTCTGTATCATTTGTTCTATTTCCATGTTTGTATTTATGTTTTGTTGTTAAAGGTTATAACTGCATTGCATTAATAAAGAGAAGAATAAATATTTTTTATCTCCTCCTTTGTAAACGGCACATAATTATTTGCCAGTAAGCGCTGTTGCGTTTCCAGCACATTGTTTGTAAAACCGTCAATATCCTTTTCCGTCATGCCGTAACTCCTTAACCGGTTTTTCGGAATTAAATTTCCCAACAGCGTATCCAGCAATTCGTACACAGTCGTTGCATCTTCGTATAAGATGCCGGGACGACGCAGCCCTCCGGATAACAATATATCCAAATCCCGGATAGAGCCTTCCGGCATTTTTTTACAATATAACTTAAATACTTCCGTAAAAAACAGATAATTAGACTCTCCATGAGGCACATGATAATTACCCCCCAAAGGGTAAGAAAGCGCATGCACCGCACCTACACCGGCATTCCCGAATGCTATCCCGGCATAATTACTTGCAATCAGCATATCTTCAAGCCTTTCAAAACGATAATTTTCTCCGTTAGCTTCTATTCCGGAAAAAACATCTAAAATAATTCGTATGGCCTCTTTAGAAAATAAACGGGTATAAGCATTAGCCTTAGGCGAAACAAACGATTCCGCAGCATGTATCAGAGCATCTATGGCGCTGAAAAGATAAAACCTGAAAGGAAGCCCCTTTAATAATTCGGGAATAAGCACGGCATCGTCGGCAAGCAGTTCGTCGTCGGCAAGTCCCATCTTCGTATGTCTGGATTTGATTTCCGCGATGGATATATTGGTAACTTCGCTTCCGGTTCCGCATGTAGTGGGAATAATTACCGATTTTTTACCTTTTTGTACCGGTATCTTTCTTTCAAATGCATCCGTAACATTCTCAACATTCTTCAATACAAATAATTTTGCAATATCGATTACCGTACCGCCGCCTACGGCAATAACCCTGTCGTAATTAATATTGCGGATGTCCGCGAGAATCCGGTTCATCATTTCATCGGAAGGTTCGCCATTTCCGTACCGTTCCTGCATTATAAAATGACAAGGTAATTGCAATGCTTCCATAAACGGATTATAAAGGAACTGATGAGTAATAACCAAATCTTTACCGGATAAGTTAAACTCATCTGCAAAATCGGCAAAAGTGTCGAATTTACTTACTCTGGTTCTTAATTTAAATAGCTGCATATATTGAAAATCTTTTGTTAAATTCCTGTCGTAATGACTCCCTGAAATCCGGATGAGCGATATTTATAAGGTTCTCCGCCCTCTGCCTTAAAGTTTTTCCCCTTAATTTCGCTATTCCGTATTCGGTTACTATATAATCGACATCGTTACGGGAAGTAGTAACCGCAGCCCCTTCCGACAGGAAAGGGACGATCCGCGAAACTTTCCCCTTTGCGGCGGTAGAAGGCATTGCCATAATGGATTTCCCGCCGGGGGCAAGCGCCGCGCCGCGCACATAATCCACCTGTCCTCCCGTACCGCTGAATTGTTTCAGTCCCATAGATTCCGAGGCAACCTGTCCCGTCAGATCCACCTCTATACAGGAATTGACAGAAACCATGTTCTCATTCTTCGCTATTATCCAGGGATCGTTTACATAATCGACAGGATATAATTCTACGTCGGGATTATGATTTACGAAATCATATAATTTTTTCGTCCCCATCAGAAATGTGGCGACAAGTTTTTCCCTGTGCAGTGTTTTTCTTCTGCCCGTTATTACTCCCGATTTTACAAGATCGACAACACTGTCGGAGAACATTTCCGTATGTATTCCCAGATCTTTTTTATCTTTAAGAAAAAGCAGAACGGCATCCGGAATAGCCCCTATACCCAATTGAAGCGTTGAACCGTCTTCAATAAGGGATGCGCAATATTTGCCTATCTCTTTCTCCACACCCGTAATTTCAGGAACGGGTATTTCGGGCAGGAAGTATTTACATGGAATAATATAATCCATTTCGGATATATGGATCATATTATTGCCGCCTACACGTGGCATGAGCTCGTTCATCTCGGCAATAACGACGGAGGCTTTCCTGGCTGCGGCTTTGGTATAATCACACGACACCCCGAAACTGCAAAAACCGTTTTCGTCGGGAAGCGAAACCTGAACTACCGCTAAGTCCACAGGAAAAATATCCCCCAATACGCCCGGTACGTCTTTAAAAAAACAAGGAAAAAAATCGGCCCTGTTTTCGGCAACGGCCTGCCGGGAATTAGCTCCTACGAAATTGGTAATATGCCGGAAATGGGTTTCCGCATCAGGTCGTAAATATTCGCCCTTCCCGATAGAAAGCATGTGATATATATGTACATTATGATAATTCTCCCTTTTTGCCATAAGTTCCCCCGCAACTATTTCAGGAACACCGGCAGCATGGGAAAAAACCACATAGTCATTGTCTTTAATCGCTTTTATTGCATCAGCGGCCGACGACACTTTAGTTCTATAAGATTCTTTCCAATCCATATTATTACTTTTTACTTTAAAATCTCTTTGCAAAATCCGACAGTTATTAGCCCGTTTGAGTCTTCGGAATACGTCTTTTTCCGTTTCCGCTTTCCGTTTCCGCTTCCCGTTTCCGATGCTCTGTTTACCTGGGATGTAAACCGGCAGATGGAGACGCTTTGTACGTTCCTTTTAGTACAATAGCTACATATCCGCCGGCAATATCTCTGATACGCATCCACATCGTGCCTCCCAAACACCGGACGCTCCTCTCTCTTTCTATCAGGTCTTCCGCAACCTGTCCGATTATAACCGGGTCGTTCCAAAGGATTATCAATATTTATTCTTTGTCAATCCGGGCAATTTCTCCGGCCATTTTTTTCTTGCTTTCCAAGTCTCCCTGACGTGCAATCATAATACGCTGGGCCTGAGGAGAACCTGCTCCGTGCATCGATTCTGTTCTGTATCCTACGGCAGCGGTTCCGAGCGTAATATTCTCTATAAGCCGAAGAATTCTCATCCTCTTCTCCGTAGACACTCCTTTTGCTCCTTTAAGATATTTTTCCACATAATGTCCTACCTCTTTACTCCTGAGATCTTGTTCGGAAGGCATGGTAACCATAATTCCGCCCGCAATATCTTCTGCCAGGCGGGCGATCTCATACGGCAGGCGGGTAACGTTCTGCTTACATACATTCGCCAGTAAGAGATCGATCTGGTAATTTCCGGCAGGCATTTTCTCTCCTTCGGCCGAACAGGCGATCCCGCAGGCATACAAAGTCTCATTCAGGTGCATCATCTCAATAATTTTATCTTTGATGTGGTTTGCTTTAGGTACGCCGTTATAATCGGCAGCCAGGGCGGACGCTCCTATTAACACATCTCCCACACCCACTTTACAACCGCCGTAAGATTGCCTGTGATACCCCGCAAAGCGCTCGACCATCATTCCTGCAAATTCATACTCTTTACACATGAATATCCTTTCGTTCGGCACGAAAACATCATCGAATATAACCAAAGCCTCATGGCCTCCGTATCGAGCATTTCCCAGATCCATATCCGCAGCTTTTTCCAGCTTGCGGGTATCGCATGACTGTCTTCCGTATATCATAATGACTCCCTCCGCATCGGAAGGTACGGCAAATGAAACTGCATAGTCCTTATCTTCTTCTTTTAACGCTACGGTAGGCATTATCAGATGTTCGTGCGAATTTACAGCTCCCGTCTGGTGAGCCTTTGCCCCCCGTACGACAATTCCGTCTTCTCTGACTTCGGTAATACGCAGGTATAAATCAGGGTCTTCCTGTTTTGAAGGAGAGAGAGAGCGGTCGCCTTTCGGATCGGTCATCGCACCGTCTACGGTAAGATCGTTGTCCTGTACGAATTTCATATATCCGGTAAAACGCTTATGATATTCCGTACCCAGTTGCTTATCCATTTCATAAGTTGTAGAGAATATGGCATTGAAAGCATCCATTCCTACACAACGCTGGAAACATGCACCCGTTTTCTGCCCCAACAAACGCTGCATCTTTACCTTATTAATTAAGTCTCCTGTATTTTGATGAAGATGGCAAAAACGATTGATCGTCTTTCCCGTAAGATTCGAGGTTGCCGTCATAAGGTCTTTATACTCCTCTTTTTCGGCAAGTTCATACGTCATAGCTACCGAGTTCATAGACGGACGTATCATAGGATGATCTACGGGATTCTCAATCAGTTCTCCCATGAAATAAACTTTCAGTTTTAACCGGCGTAAACTTTCGATGTATTGTTCTCTTGTCATCATAGCTTTTAATTTTATTTTGATTATTAAAAAAGGTTTATGCAAGCAGGATACGAAGGTTCGATATGAATAATTTCACCGACATGGCCAGCAGGATTACTCCGAAAAACCTTCTTGAAATATATATTCCGTTCCGACCCAAAAGTTTTTCCACAAGATTGACATTCCTCAGAACGATATAAACGATTATCATATTAAACAATATGGCAAGTATAATATTTTCGATACGGCATTCGGCCCGGAGAGATAGCGCAGTAGTGAGAGTACCCGGCCCCGCAACCAGCGGGAATACAACGGGAACTATCGTTGCATGCCCCTCCGTTCCGTCATTACGGAATAATTCTATATTGAATGTCATTTCAACGGCCAGTGCAAAAAGCACCAGTGACCCCGCTATAGCAAAAGAGGCTATATCTGTATTGAAAAGTTTAAGCAGAGCCGCTCCTGCAAACAAAAAGACAATAAGGATTACCAATGATATGGCGGCAGCTTTCCCTGCGCGGACTTTTTTCCCGGCAGCATTAAGATTTACAACAACGGGGATAGATCCGGTAATGTCTATCACGGCAAATAATACCATGAAAGCCGTTAATATTTCCTGTAAGTTAAAATTTATCTCCACAACTTCCGTCAATTTTAAATACGCCAAAACAATTATTACCAAAAAGGTAAGAAAGGTCTTTCAGACTTAAAATGCTTTAACGAAAAGTACCGGAAGTACGGGGCCGAAAAGAGAAGACGTAATATACCTTCTCCCTGATACTGCTTTTTTCGCGAAAGCATTGCCGATCCGATAAAGGCAGGTCTCCTGACTTACTCCATTCCGTACGCCTTCCCGGATTATTACCCCAGTGGCACATCGTACAGAATCGTTTTAAGAGCTTACAGTTGCGCGACAGTCCGTGATTTTCACACGGTTCCCTTTTAATTCCGCATATAGCGAAACACCTTAACGGTTGAACTTGAAAAAGAACTTTCGTTTTGCAAAAGTATTAAAAAATATTTAATAAACGCAAAAAACAACTTTTTCAATAACTTTTATCTAAAATTTTACCTTTTATTTGTAATAAAATCCCGATATCGTTACTAATAAATAAAAAGCATATACGTGAATAATCCGGAACAAGAATTTATAACGCTCATACATGAGAACAGCAGGCTTATATATAAAGTCTGCAACGTTTACTCGATAGAGAAAGAGATTATAGAAGATATTTTCCAGGATATAGTAATGAACTTGTGGAGCGCCTATCCGGGATTCAGGGGAGAGTGCAAAATCCAGACATGGATATACCGTGTGGCCCTCAATACATGTATCAACCATATCAGGAAAAAGAAAAGACGGCCGCAGAATATCCCGATAATCATAGTAGAGAATATACCTTCTACTTCATCTCCCTACTCCGATATAAAAGAGCTTTACAGTCTGCTCGATAAGCTCTCGGATATAGATAAAGCTTTTATAAGTCTCTATCTGGATAATAAGAGCAATGAGGAGATAGCCGAAGTATTCGGAATCTCCAAAGCAAACGCAGCGGTAAAATTACACCGTATAAAAGAAAAAATAATAAAATTTTCAAATGAGTAAATATGGAGACAAATAACAAGAATGCAGGTATGGAAAAAGATACTGACTATCTTGATCATCCTGATAGCGAGGTAAAACAAAAAGAAATAACGGATGCTCTGGAAAAATTAAAAGAGAAGTGGAACCGGCATGTTACGGACAAAGAGTTCTCCGGAATACGGATAAATGAAGAAGAACTTGCCAGCAGGCTTCATAATCATATTATAAACAACTACTCCAGTTTTTTCAGGCTCTACAGGCAAATTTTCATATCAAATATGATTGCCGTACCTTTGGTAATTTTATTTATAGCAATCTTCACTCCTTATAATATCTGGATGGTTTCTGCAATAACATCTCTTTTAATGGGCATATATATTTACTGGGATATCTATGCGTTTATATTTCTAAAAAAGACCGATATATCACAAATGCCTATTGCTGAATACACCCTCAGGATAAATAAAATCCGCAAATATATCATGCTCGACCATCTTATCGCCGGGCCGCTTCTTATTGTGATCTACTTTATGGCTTTCGGGTTGGATATAACCAAGATCCTAATTGCCACGGCTTTTGCTATGGCATGCATCCTAATAATGCTTCGCAGCTTTTTGAAACGGTTGCGCCGTATCTCTGCCAATTTACGGGAACTGGAAGAGCTTAATTAAAATTAAAAATGCTTCGCATTTCTGGGTAGACACCATATAATCAGTGCTTTAACTTCAAACCTTATATACCACATATAAACTTTAACATCTTTATCCCCTGATTATCAGCAAACTACCCAGAAATGCGAAGCATTTTTTTTTAGACCTCTATTTCAACCGTATCCCGTCCAGACAGAAATAGGGAGCGGTTTTCAGGTTCCCGTTAGCCGCCCTTTCCGAGCCGTCCACAGTGAAAAGCACCTTATCCACCGCTCCGAGGGAAGATAAGTCCCATTTTGCCCAGAAACTCTGGATAATATTCCATTTATCATACGGAGCCTGGGTACTGGCGCCTGGCCTTACCGCAAGATAATATTCAGAGGTTCCCGTCTCCCTGCCGTTATTGTATCCGGTAGCGATTACCTTAAAATATCCTTTATCCGGGGCCGGAGCCATACGGGAATATTCCTCTCCCTGTCCGAAATTATAATAATCCGGCATTATCCAGACATCAAATTTAGAAGTAGCCGGATCGGGAATATTGGGGTTTCTGACAACCGATAATTTACCTGCCGCATCATATTTCTCATATTTATTACTCTCTTTGTTCAAAGTTTTGGAATAAAGAGTTCCGTAAGTAAGCATCAGGTAATTAAACGTACAATTTGCCACAATCACATGTTCTACAATCATAGGACGATCTATCGTAAAGAATGCCTCTTCACCCTCTGCCCTTACCACCGTAAAATTCTTTAATTGATTGGGGTAAGAACCGCTATAAACAGAATACAGAGAGGAATCGGCAGCCTGCTGCAATAATTTATCCGATATATTTTCCACACCGTGATTTACTGACGTACACCAAGGATACGAGCGATAATTTTTATTAGATAAAGCAAATCCGCTATGCGTGCCGTCACCGTTTTTCTTTGCGTTGAACGTAATTACCCCGGAATGGAACGCCCTGGCCTTGAACGGGGCATCCAACTGTACAAACTGTAACGAAGGCACCTCTATATCAATACTATTTTCCTCCTGATTAAAAGTAACATCGTTCGGGAAGTCAAGCGTTTTCTTTTTTATCTCGTCACTACAGGCGGTAAAAATGCTTCCCGATAAAATTAATATGGATATTATTTTATTAATCTTCATTATTGTAAATCTTTTCGTTTGTATTTATTTAATCTTGTCCGGGATTCTGCATTCCTTTCAGTTCTCTATTATTTATCATCTCTCCATTGGGAATCGGGAATTGCCTTTTGGTTTTATCATAATGAAAATTAGCCCCTTTCATCTCTTCCATAAACGTATGCCCGTTTTTATAAATCCGCAAAGAAGCAAAATATTCACATCCGTTCTCTAATATCAGCTCTTTGCAATATTCCTGGAATATAATCTCCCATAAAGTCTCCTCATCTTGTGGTACAGGAACAGGATCGAGTTCAGGATTGGTTCTTTTTCCCCTTAAAGCATTAATAGGGGCGATGGATTCGGCAAACGTAGCTCCTGTTCTTGCACGGAGTTCCGCCTGCATAATATAAAGCTCCGGTAATCTCATCAGATAAACCGCATATTTCTCATCTACCGGATCGAGTTTCCCAGCCACTCTCCCTTTTCTGTATATTTTTGTCCATGTCCAGCTATATGAGTTATCCCATGTTTCGGGATTCCTTGCTTTCCCTATTACAATATTCCAGCGGGGATCTGCCCGGAACCAGTCAAGACCGTAATCCAGGCCGCAAGTCGCTTCCGAAACAGGTACGTCTACATTATTTATAATACATTTTGTCCCATAATTATAAGCTAAGCCGTAATCACACCAGTGACCGGCATTTGAAGTTCTATTGGCATTATCTTCCAGATACCTTACAAAGATATTCTCTTTAGAATCCCAGGATTGAGCAAAATGCTCTTTCATATCGGGCTGTATGGCTATATCGGAGGGAAGAGATGAAATACATTCGTCAATAAGCTGTTTTGCCGTATTAATATCCTCCGGAGCGTTCCGTTCCGCTCCGCGGATAAGCAGGAGCTTGGCTTTATATGCTTTTGCAAAAAATCTGGAAGCCGTTCTCGGAGTAGAGAATTTCTCGCTCATATTCTCTATCCCGTAATCAATATCTTCAAATATCTTTTTCCAGCTCTCACCAACGCTTATTCTGGGTTGATGTACATTTGCCACATCGGTTGTCTGATCCCGGTATACTAATCCGTAAGGAGAATCATCCGTGTCCCACCATAAACAGTAATTCAACAGAAGCACCGAATAAATATAGCCTCTCAGGAAACGAGCCTCTCCTATTAATTCATTTTTTGCGGTAGAAGACGGAAAGGCCGCATCCGGAACGTTAGGAATACCTGTTATTGCAAGGTTAGCCGCATTAACTGCATAATATGAAGTCTGCCAAAATGCTGCAGGAGAATTACTTTGATTATATGAAAGGTCAAAATCATTTCCCTTCGTACCATGGAATCCCGAACGATTAGTATAAGAAACATTTAAAGCCATGTTAAGGTTATCTCCCGGCATAAATCTTCCGTAAATGCCATTCACAGCCTGAACCGCATTCGCGTATGTTGTCATAGCTTTATCAACATCCCATTTATGGCGTGGAGACTCGTTAAGAAAATCTCCGCACGCAGTAATTAGAAGCGAACCCGATATTAAAAGCGTATATATTAATTTATTCATAGTTTCTATTTAAATGTTAGTTTTACTCCCAATGTAAATGTTTTTCCGGACGGAAATGTACTATTATCCACTCCGGTATTAGACGTAATACCGGTGGAGGTGCTGAAGTTGCCTTGCGGATCGAATCCAGGATATTTTGTTAAAGTGAACAAATTACCGGCATTAAAATTAACCTCTATATTATCAATGATAGAATTCCTGAAATATTGTTTCCCAAACCTATAGCTCATATTAAGTGTACTAAGACGAACATAAGACCCGTCATAGAGCCAATAATCCGGAAATAAATTTACTCCCGACACACGAGCAGAACCGTTACCTCCATCACCGTACGGAGTGGCATTAGGCATTGTGCCTGCATTGTAAGGGGAATTATATACAGCCGACTTGCCGGCTATTTTATTAGACTGATTATAATTCCCGGTATATGCAACATCACTCATAGGCATCATCCATAACCTTTTGTTTCCTAAACTATAAGTGAATGTAGCGCCCAGATTGAAATTATTCCCCAGATATAACTGGAATCCGAAACCTCCGAATAATTTAGGAATACTCGATCCTATATATGTCGCATCATCGGCTGTTATTTTCCCGTCTCCGTTAATATCCTGCACATAAATATCTCCGTCGGATTCTAAATTATTTCTGAAAGCGATCAAACCGCCACTCTCTGTTCTCCCTTTAAGAGCCGTAACCTCTTCGGCAGAACCGAACAATCTTTTATAGGTTTTATAGCCCCACCATCTCCCTATTTCTCCGCCTACTTCCAGTTTTGAATAATCCCTGTAAAGCTCGTTCTGTGTATTGTTAAAACTTCTGATCGTTGATTTATTATTTGAACCGTTCAGATTCACAGTCAGTTGCCATTTGCTGTTCCTTACAATATCCGCATCTATAGAAACTTCTATTCCCTGTGCTCTCGTTAAAGCTATATTCGAGTTCATTGTTGAAAAAGCAGAACTTAAAGGAAGCGTCTCAGAATAAATAAGATCTTGAGAATCTTTACGATAGTAACCTATGGTAGCTCTGAGGCGGGATTCCAGAAACTCCATCTCCAAAGCTACATCTATCATATATGACTCTTCCCATTTAAGATTATTGTTTCCTATATTACTCGGATAAATCCCCGGCAAATCGTTATATTTATTTGAACCTACCATTGTCATCCAGTCATAGTATCCCAGATTCTGTGATCCGGATTTACCATAACTCGCCCTCAATTTAAGATGGTTGATATTTCTTCCTGCCCAGCCCTTTTTCATAAAACTTTCATTACTGATAGTCCATCCTAAACCTCCGGAAGGAAACCATCCCCAGCGGCTTCCTGGCCCGAATCTGGAAGATCCGTCACGACGGATGGTAAAAGTAGCAAGATAGCGGTCGTCATATTTATATTGAACACGAGCAATCTGAGACAACATGGAATTAGCATTGTAAGTCTCTCTCATAGACCCCATTCTAGCCGCGTCCGTAAAACTGTTAAGTACGTCGTCGTCCGGAAAAGAAGTTGCATTCATAGAGTAATATGAAATCTGAAAACGCTCCATTGAGGCCGTAACTCCTATACTGAGATCATGTTTGCCTATTTGTCTGGCATACATTAATGTATTATCCCATATCTTTGTATCGGATTTAGAGCGGCTCCAGGATCTCTCTCCCGTAGTATTAAATGTGGACCCCCTCCTGTAATAACTTAAAGATTCATTGTTGGCATAGTTGATACTCCCCCTTGAAGTAAACATCAGCCCCGGAATTATCGTCCATTCAAGCTCTGCTCCGGCCTGAATAGTTTCTCCGGTACCGTATATCTTATTAGCGAGACGGGTATAAGGATTTTCGGTATAAGCATCGCGGGTAAAATAAGTTCCATCCTCATTGTACACTGGAAGATCCGGCCTGACTTTCTTAATCACGTCAAGCATGCTGTCTTTATTAGATTGATTACGGGTGGTTCCGCTGGCGTTTACCCGGAATTTAATATCTTTATTAATTCTGGCCTCCAATCTTATACGCCCGCTGAACATACGGCTGTAACCGCTTCTAACGATACCCTCCATATTCTGATAAGAGGCGGAAGCAAGATAACTTACATCTTTTGTTCCTCCTCTCATAGTAAGATCATATTGTTGTTGCAGAGGATTTTGGGTCATATCTTTCATCCAGGGAGTATCGCTTGTATAATAAGCCGTAGGAAGGTCTTTAAGCATATCCTTGCGGAACTCGCTTGTGTTCATATCCCGAAAAGCTTTTTCATCAAGAAACTGACGTGTGAAATAATCAAATGCCCCCCTGTTGTAAACTTCTTTTCTATTTGCGGCTCTTGTAAAGTTTATATATTCAGGAGCATTAAAATAATCATATCCGTTAAAATCCATTTTCTGGATACTTACTTTGCCTGAGAATTCAAGTGTGGGCTTCATTCCCTCTTTGCCGCTTTTGGTAGTAACCACAATTACTCCGTTGGCCGCCCGTGAACCGTAAATTGCAGTAGAAGAGGCGTCTTTTAAAATATCTATGCTTTCTACATCATTAAGATTAAGCGAATATAATACGTTGGATATGCTCCCGGAAACTCCGGCATTATATTCCGGAATCCCATCTATCACCCATAAAGGCTGATTATTACCGCTCAATGAAGATTGGCCGCGGATAATAACAGATACAGGAGATGTAGGCGAAGCGGACTGAATCTGTACATTTACACCGGCCGCTTTACCCTGTAACATGGAGGAAATATTCGCCCCCATCGAGGCCGCTTTTATCTCTTTTGTCCCCATGTGCGCGATTGATCCGGTTACATCTTTTATTTTCTGGGTACTACCGTATCCGATAACAGCCACCGCTTCAAGCGCGATCGCATCTTCGTACATTATAATATTCTTAAAGGAAGAAATATTAGAAGTTACCTCCTTTATTTCCGTTTTAAATCCGATAAAGGAGAATCTCAATTTTTTCCCCGCCTGTACCTCTATGTCATAGACCCCGTCCGGATCGGTAGATGTTCCCTCTGTGGTATTGAGTATTGTTACGAATACACCTGCCAGAGGCTCCCCTTTCTCGTCGGTCACTTTTCCTTTTATTTTGATTTTAGCCTGTTGAGGTTCCGTCCGGGCTGAAGTTTCCGGTTTTCCCAAACTAAGCGAAACCATTTTCCCCACAATCTTATAGCTGATACCTAATTGAGTAAAAAAGTTTTTGAAAAAGGTATTTACATCCTGGTCGGTTGCATTGGCGTTCACCCTTATCTCATTCACATTCAACACATCAGAATAAGCGAACTCCAGCCCGGTTTGCCGGGAGATCTCTTTGAGTACTGTTTTTAAAGGAGTGCCCGCCGCTTTTATCGTAAGATTCTGAGCCGGTAACGCTCCGCTAAAGGCCAAGGATACTGCACATAGCAATGCTAAAGACCTTAGTCTTTTTAAAATAGTTTTCATTTCCATAGGTTGTAATAATCAGGTTAATCAGTTGGTTTTGGGTTTAAACAGCTCCGCTTTTTCCGCATATGCTTCCGCAGAACGTTTACCGGAAACAGCCATAGATCTGTAATAATTATACAGTATTACGGGATCGATCTTATCTTTTAAAGCATCTACCGTTTTTTCTACGACAGGACGGTCATTAAAAGGAAGAGCAGAGACTACATGCGCCTGAAAAATAGATTTCAAAGGTGTATAATCATCTTTAACTATACACCACGCAATGTCGGAAAGGATAGTAGCCAAAGCATCCGAAGAATTTACAAAAGCCAGAACTTCCAGCCTTTTGCGAAGTTCAGCAGGAGTCGCGTTCTCAATTTTTCCGTGAATATAGGCCGGTATATATCTTTTAATATATTGGGTTAGAAGAGCATTAACTTTATCTCTTCCAAAAGCGCCGTAAGCCCTGGTAATCTCCGGAACCACATCCGTAAAGATTTCCGAGTTCTCTCTGGAAAGCGAAGCGGAAAGAAAAGGCCACATCTTAAATGAATATTTTTCATACCATTGAAACGACTTAAAATTTGCATTGATAAAATCGTTTACTTCATCCATTTTGTATGACTCTTTTAATGCTTCCATATAGGCAAAAGCATTCGCGAATGTTTTGTTCTCCATATATGTATTAAGGCGGGCCTGAGGAGAATTTTCCGGATTCATAGCCGTTTTTATCCGCGCGATAAATCCCTCTGCATCGCCACCTCCTACTACCCGGCCTATTTCTTCCCCGGAAGGAGACAGAATAAGAAATGTGGGATATGCTTTTATTTTGTATTTCTTGGCAAGTTCCGGGCCTTCGCCTTTTTCCATATCTATTTTAATATTGACAAAATTAGCATTGAAAAAATCGCCTACTTTCTGTTGCGGGAAAATCTTTTCGGTCATATTCTTGCAAGGGCCGCACCATGTAGTATAACAGTCCAGGAAAACCAGTTTTGGGCCTTTTTTGTTGCGCGAGGCTTGTGTCAGGGCGTCGGATAGAGTTCCCTCCCTGAATATCACGCCCCCCTGTTGTGCAAACAATGCACTGCAAACAATAATCGATAGAATAAATACAGATAATTTTTTCATAAGTTTCAAATTGATTAAATATCGTTAAACTTGGTTAAGAGATCTCTAAAATATTTAACACACGATATTTCCTCTCCCCTAAACATCTATCAAAAAATGCCTCGCATTTCTGAGTAATCACCCTATAATCAGATGATTATAAAAAAAATCTCTGTAAAATCCTGAAATTTTACAGAGATGCAGCTTGAAAATCAAGCGATTACTCAGAAATGCGAAGCATTTAAAGTAAGAATTACCTTATTTTCATCTATTTTATAATCCACTTTTGAGCAAAACTTAATAATCTCAAGTATCTGTACTAACGATTCCTGTTTAAAACTGGCGGTTAATCTAAGCTTGTAAATAGATGAGTCCCGTACGACAAACTCGGCTCCGTGCCACCTTTCCAATTCCCGTATCACTTCGTCCATAGGGGTAGAGTCGAACATTAATGTTCCGTATCTCCAGGCTCCGGATTTAAGGGTATCCGCTTTCATAATCAGTAAAGGACGCTCTTTGTCCCTTAACACAAAAGACTCGCTCGGCTTCAATACCGCAATTACTTTTTCATCCCCTTTCTTATCTTTTGTAAGCAAATCTATTTTCCCTTTAAACAAAGTGGTTTTGGCATTGTGTTCATTCGGATAAGAACGAATATTAAATTCTGTTCCGTACACTTTTACGATAAAGTTACGGTTCGTACTCACAATCATAGGAGTATCCGGATCGGTTACCACGTTAAAATAGGCTTCTCCGGAAAGATATACTTCTCTTGTAGCCCCGGTAAATTTATCGGGAAAAACAATTCTGGAATCGGAATTTAACTTCACCACAGATCCGTCGGGGAGAGTTACCTCGCCTTTTACTCCGCGTGTAGTGTAAATGGTATGTATGTAATCCCTCGGAAGATCCGAAAGCAGTTCGCGTTCCGGCTTTCCGGTTTCTATCCGGCCTTTTAATGGAAAACGAATATTCAATGCGAGCAATACAATAATGGCGGCAGCTATTCCGTAACGAACAATCGCCTTGATAAGTCTATATTTATCAGAGACATGCTTCTTCCGGGGAGAGAGCCGTATAATTTGCTCCGCAATTTCCATTTCGGCCGGTTCTGCCTCTCTAACGGGTAACTTAGCAAAAAGACATAAATCTCCCAGCCGGGCAAAATATTCCCTGTTACGAATATCCGCATTAAGCCACTCTCTGATTCTCTGCCGCTGGTCGGGAGTAGTCTCTCCTCTGAAATATTTTAATATAATTCTTTTATCCATAAGTTCTCCGCAATTATTACACATGAATCATTATACACCCTAAAATAACGGGAAGAAATTCTTGGAGATTTTTTCTTAATATCCGCAATGCGCACATAATTCTATATTCGATATTCTTAATCGTTACACCCTGAACATCTGCTATTTCGTTATATGTTAAATTTTTAAACCGGTTCAGACAAAATGCTTCCTTGGTTTTATCCGGCATTTTATCCAGCGTTTCATAGAAACATTTGCTTATTTCCGACTCCAGTAAATTCTCAATACAAGAATCTTTCAGTGCTATGTAATCTATTTCCTTTTCCTGCTGATTTTTTGATAAATAATTTCTGTGCTGATCTTTGTACCTCTCTTTCCTGAGGATATTAAGACTCTTGCGCTTGGTTAATACGAACAGATAAGGAAGCACCTCGTTGCCGAGTTTATCAATATTCTCCCAAACGGAAGCAAAAACTTCCTGGGCCACATCACGAGCTTTCTCTTCGTTATGAAGAAAACTCATGGCGTAATACACTATCTTCGGATAATGATGCTTAAACAGCAAACGAAAACGCTCCGGATAATCTATATTATCTGTCGGGATACTACTCATAAAACAAGGCTAAGTTCTGACGGCGAAAATAATAATTTTTTTTAAATGCTTTACATTAAATATTTTTTTAATGCTTCGCATTTCTGGGTAGTTGGCTGACATTCAACAGATAAGCACTTCAAAAGCAGATGCGGGGTATAAGGTTTAAAGATAACCTGGTGATTACCTGAGATTTACCCAGAAATGCGAAGCATTAAAAAAAAGGGATTTACCAAAGGCAAATCCCTTTTTCGTGGGCCCAACTGGGCTTGAACCAGTGACCCCCTGATTATGAGTCAGGTGCTACT
>CAYVED010000040.1:10414-21087 GCA_964449975.1 uncultured Muribaculaceae bacterium | reverse complement strand
TATATGAAGTCTGGAGTTTTTCTTTATCATATCTCTCCTTTATTTCCTGTATAAACTGCTCTTTCTCATCAAGGGAGGCTGCGAGGAAATGTTTTGAGTAGAGCTTTGAATATTCATAAGCTTTTTTATAATTATTCTGTTTTATATAGCTGTCGCTTAAAATCACATATAGCCCGGCTTTTATCCTGTCTGTGGCGTATTTCTGTTCCAGTGCGGCAAAAGCAAACTCCCTGGATTTATCAAACTCATTCATATGCAGGTATATCTTGGCCCATGCAGGATAATCTCTTATAGGTATCTTGTCATTATTATAAAGCCTGTAGCCTTCCCTTAGCAGTTCTATGGCTTCGTCGTATTTTTGAGAATTAATCAGTTTGTCGGACATTCCGCTGTTTATACGTAATACCCTTGCTCCGCCGTTTACCTCTTTATATATCTCCCTGGCCATATTGTAATATAACATTGTAGAATCGTCATTATTGAGCAGATAATATGTTTTTCCTATATAAGACAGCGCATTGGCTTTTCTTTTTATGTCTCCGGCCTTTTCAAAATATTTTCCCGATTCATGATACATTGAAATGGCATCGGAAAAAATGTTCTGGTGATAATACAGATTTCCGAGGGTATTGTATATTAATGCACACAGATAATAGTCTGTGGTTTTACGGGCATATAGTTCGGCTTCGCTTAAATATTTTATTGCATTTTCCTTGTCTTTGCCGTTACAATATATTCTGCCGAGATAATAATATGTAGCGGCTTTTTGCAGATCGCTGCCACTTTTACCGTAATACTCTACGGCGGGACTTATGATTGAATCCGTTTTCAGATCAATATAATTCTTATCGAGGGCTATTGAATGCAACAAGCTGTACCGGGCTTTAACGCCGGCGCCTGTTATTTTATCCGGATCTATCATCCGTATAATATTCAGCGTGCTGTCCGGTCTGCTGCCGAGCAGGGAATCCGCTTTATCGAGCATCGATATTATATACGGATTCTCCCTGCATCCTGACAATGCGAGGCAAGATAGAATAGTTAAAATCAGTATGGTCTTTGAAAATCCGCTGCGTATTATATTTGCAGAATCGTATCTGGTCATAATTACCAAAGTTTTTAAGTAAAAAAAGTCTATAAATTTCACCGAAGAAATATACATATATTTTCCCGATATTTAAAACATATATTATATATTTTATTACATAATATTCCGAATATTACAGGAGCGCATTTATAAGCCGGAATCCGGTATATTCCCGGAGGTTTTCGGGAGTTATCGTGCACTCTTTGATTTTTCCCTCTTTAAGTAGTCTTGAGCGGCAGGTTCCCTGCAGCAAAGGAGTATCCGGAGTGTACCATTCTCCGTTTTTTAAGAATATTATATTGGAAAAAGAGGTATCGGTGATCTTTCCGTTTTTTATTATGAGTATATCGTCGCATTCGTCCCTTTGTGAAAACAGCTTGTCAAGAAGTGTTCTTTCTTCGCTTTTTACGGGGTATTCTATAATATCGCATGTTATTAGTTTAAGCGTTTTTATCTCTCTTCGTATATAAGGGATAACGGCGATCTTTTCCATACCGTTTTCCAGGGAGTATGTTATACGCAGTTTATGAACTCCTTCCGGGGGGATGGTTATTCCTGATAAAGGGTCTGCAACGGCTGTTTCTATCTCTTTTTTCAAATCTATGCCGCATCCGGACAGCGAGCGGCTTACCCTCTGCTGATGATATTCCAGATGCATTATTTTTCCGTTATCTATTTTTACGGATTCAAACAGACGGTACATAAATCTTTGCAATAAGTTCTTCGTATTCTTCTTCCATATCGCTTAAAGCGGTTATGCCGCCTCCGCTGCGGTAATAGTATCCGTCATCTCTTTTCTCTATGAACCTTATAATTACACAGCTTTCCACTCCGGTGCCGTCGAATACTCCCATAATCCCCGTGTAATACCCCCTGGGGGATATTTCACATTTTTTTATTATTTCAACGGTTTTTTCTTTTGGAGCCCCGCTTATACTCCCGGCCGGGAGAAGTTTGAACAGTAGCGTACCCAGATTCCCGCGCCAGTTTTCCGGTAAATTTCCGCTGATTGCAGAGCTTGTCTGGAGAAGGGGGCCGGAGGAAGTTTCTATTTTTTCCACATATCTGAATTTCTCTACTTTTACATTACGGGAGATTATAGAGAGGTCGTTCCTTATCAGGTCTACTATTGTGTAGTGTTCGTATAATTCTTTTTTATTATTCAGCAGCAGTTGTTCTGCTTCCGGTATTCGTGCGTTTATAGTGCCTTTCATGGGAAAAGAAGATATTTTATTTCCCGATATTTTTATAAAAGGTTCCGGAGAGAAGAAGACGAGATGCCCTTTCCATAGCAGCTTATAAGGAGCGCGGGAGGCGGTATAGATTTTTGCCATATCCAGGTTGTCACCTATGTATGTACTGCATGTGTAGTTGAGCAGATAAGAGTCTCCGTGTTTTATATGACCGGCGATTTTATCGAACCCTTTTGCGTATTCCTGTTTGCTTATGGGAGAAGAAAGGAGTTTTTCCTTATAAAGTTCTGCGCCGGCCTTTTGCGAATGAATATGCGTATTTCCTATCTCTTTTCCGTTTATACTGCATGATAAAGGCGTACCGGGCAGCTCCGTTAATGGTATTACCGCTCCTTCTTTCCCTTCGAAATCAACCATGAAAAGGAACGGCTCTCTTTCCGCTCCCAGTTTGTTCATTTGTATCCGGATATCGTTTTTGGTTTTAAATATGTTCATTTATGAAGTTTTTAAAAATAAGTTCCCCGTCTTCGCTCATATATGACTCCGGATGGAACTGGACTCCGTACACCGGCATGCAAACATGCTCTACGGCCATCGGCAGCCCGTCTCCGGTAGTTGCGGTTATCTTTAATTGAGACGGTATGTCGCACGCTATCCATGAGTGATACCTTCCTACGGTTGTTTTCCTGATACCTTTGAAAAGCAGTGACCGGCTTTCGCAGTTTATCGGGGAAGGCACTCCGTGCATTACTTTGCCGGTATTTACGAGTTTTCCTCCGTAATGGAGGCATATCGCCTGGTAGCCGAGGCATATTCCCAGAATAGGAATTGTGTTACCGTACGCTCTTAATATCCGTTCCATAACAGGATATTCCTGCGGCAGGGAAGGCCCGGGCGAGAATATTATTCTATTATACCGCGCAACAGCGGATATATCCGCATTATCGTGTTTTATTATATCTATTTTTTCATCCGTTATATTGCGCAGCATTTCCGCAATGTTGTATGTGAAAGAGTCGTTGTTATCTATAATTAATATCATCTCTGTCTGTCAGTTAAAAATCTCGAATGTGAATTTGAATCCTACGAGATCGAATTTGTTCATTTCGCCTCCGAAGAATACTCCTACATTAAACAGGCGCGTTCCTATTCCGTAACCGAGTTCTATATAGGGTTTGAGAGTGTTTACAAACAGCAGGTTGCAATATATGCGCTCTTTCATTATGTAAGGCAGCTTTTTCAGAAACGAAGGGATTATAAGGAACGGAGTATCGAATTTTATATGTCCTCTGATATATCTGGTTATGCCGTAATATTTATTATTGGTAAGAAGTTGGAAAGTGCCGCCTATATTGTCGTCCCATCCTTCAGGCAGATTATTCTTTCTGAAATTTATAAAATCGGCAAAGTAAAGATTGGAGAAGTCAAAAAATCCCCCTATACCGAATCTGTAATACAGTGTCTTTGTAAGTCCCAGTTTTATCTGATGATGCATGTCGAATTCTATTCTGTGATATTTGGCGGTACTGTGGAATACGCCTTTTATTGCATATGCCCAGTTGAGGCTGAACGAAGGATATTTTGAATAGAGATAAACTTTGCGGTAACCGTCCATGTAGTAGTATTGGCGGGGAGTCCAGTCTAACTGGAGTTCCGGAACGAAACTGGTATAATTGTGCCGTGCGATTTTGAATGCCTGGCCGATATACTGGCTTCCCGGATTTATTATTGTGAAATCGGATCTGCTCACCTCTTTATAGTTATGCACGGCGAGTATGGCTGAAACGGAGAATCCGTTGGCTACTTCAACTTTATGTCCCGCTCTGAAATAGAGGTTACTGAAATTATTCAGATGTATTCTGGAATAATCGAATATTGTGTCGGGGAGGGATTTCAGATCATTTATGATTTTGTCTGTTCCGGTTTTGTCCCATTTCCCGGCGTCTATTATTATTGAGGCGTTCCTTTTGGGAGAATAATCGAATTTGCTGCTCACGGCCCAGTAGAATTCATTTTGTTTAAAATTGTAACCTATTTTCGGTTCTATGAAAAAAAGCCTGTCCCCTTTGAATATTTTACTGTATCTGAATTTCTGGGCGTAAGAGATACCGTTGCTGGAACTGTAATGGAACAGTACGGGGCTGATGATGGGGGAGAATTCGATCGATCCGAAATCTCTCATATTCAGGGATTGGTCACTTATAAGGAATTTCCCGATATTCAGCATGGCGTTAGTTTTGCCGGACGAAGTATCCCTTAATAGCGAATCCCTTTCGGCTTTTGTCTGGCGTATTATCTCTTTTTCGTGAGGCGTAAGGGGCAGGGGCCTTATGGAGTCGAAACTTATATTTTTATTCAGGCTCATCTTGTTAAAGCTGGCTTTATATAATAAGGTAAGATCGTATTTGCCTTTCCGCTTGCTGTTCTGCGGTTCCGGTGCCGATGTTTTTTTGTAGTTCAGATGAGTGTAGTATTCTCCGTTTATATGGTTGCCCAGCAGTTTGAATTCTATTATGAGATTATATTTTTTTGTAAGAAATTCGGCGTTGCTCCCTATCTCTCCCATTTCAATATAGTTGCTGAAACGGGCGAATTCCGTTCTGCCTTTGATAAACAGTTCCCTTATGCTCCAGTTTACGGTATTTATTATCATATATCCGTTTACAAGCTGGTAGCTTTTAAGTTTCGGGGTGAAGTTTATTTTGTAATAAGTTATGCCGTTGCTGCGCCAGAACGACTCTATAGCGTATTTATAGTATTTTCTGCTTTTCGGGGCTATAGGTGAATAAATGGTTCCGTAAAGGTAAGGCGAATATACATTACCGTGTATGTAGGGAAGAACGGTGTTTTCTATGTAGTTACGGCTGTCGGAGTAATTGGATTTTATTACGTTGAATGTCTGGCTGTACATATTGGGATATGTATGGGAGAATGTGCTGGAGAGTTCGATGAGGAATTTGTTCTTCTTTTTATCTATTTTTCTCAGATACGGTACTGCCTTTAAAATTATGTTTCTTTTTTTTACTTCCAGATTGCCTTTTATATACATATCGGCTTCGAAATTCGGCGTACTTTTTTCGTAATACTCTGCCGCCTGACGCATTTTTTGCAATAAGGTATCTATATGCTTATTGTGTTTTTGCGGATACAGGTCGTTATTATGCAACAGCATATAGAAGGTAAACAGGAAGAGTATTACATGACGTCCGGACATATTTTAAATTAATTCTCTTTTTTTATGTTGAGCAAATGTACCCGAAGCTCCTCGGCCTCTTTGAACGGAAATTTTTCCAAAGAGAGTTTTACCCATTCCATTGCCAGTGGGAACTGTTCGGTCATTTCGCATGCTACGGCAATGTTATATGCCGCAAATGCGGCCCTTCTTCTGTTCTGGGAGTATGTAAGCGGCAACCAGAGGTCGATAGCTTCTTGCCATTTGAAATCTTGTGCCAGCTCGTAGGGTTTTTCCCAGGAGTTTTCCCCTTCGTATGTGATGAGCATTCTTTCTTGTGTTATCCATTGTGTTGTCAGGCCGGATGCAAGGGAAGCACCTATCTTTTTTGAAATTTCCGGCATGTAGCTGGATATGGCGTCGCCTATTTTCGCCTCATTTATACCATTGGAGATTTGCAGATATATGGTGTCTTTTTGTTTGACTGACAGCATAATCGTATCCTGTAATGCGTTGTATACGTTCATCTCTACGCTGTAAGGCAATATTACGTTCATCCCTGCATATTCGTTGAAGTATCCTGTGGCCTGACGGGTTACGTTGTACCTGTAAAATTTGAGGTCGTTTACGAATATCTGAATATCGCCGCCTGATTTGAGCATAAGCTCCTGCAGATAAGTTTTATCATATCCGAATTCCGATTTGGGAATTGAAAATACCGGAATTTCCCCCTGGGACATCTGCCTGTCCCGTTCCATTTTTTCGGCCACTCCCAGTGCCACGTTGCTTATGCGTATGCTGTCCGGAGCGTTTGATGTAACGATCGGAAATACCGCCGCTTTTCTGTCGTTGATGTTCAGATTTTTACCTTTGTTGCTTTTAACGTCTACGTTAAAAAATCTGGCCTGGGGTGCGCATCCGCACAAAAAAACCGCAGCGGTAAATGTGCCGAGAATATTTATTATAAAATGCTTTTTCATACGTTAAAAAATATTTTACGTTTAATACGTTTAAAATTTCCTAAGGCTTATGCCTCATTTATAACACTTTTTCTATTTTCAACGGTGTTATACAGCTCGCTAAAGCTCGGTTTATAAAAAATTTTCAGAGCGTTTGTAACCGCTACGCTTTCTTATAATAAGAAAATTAATATTATTCCGGAACTGCAACATTACTGTTACAGAATATTAAGGCTTTGCTCTTTTATTTTTTCAAGTTCGTCTTTCATTTTTACCACCCATTGCTGTATATCCGCATGGTTTGCTTTAGATCCTATTGTATTTATTTCGCGTCCCATTTCCTGCGCTATGAATCCCAGTTTCTTCCCCGGAGTCTGTTCATTGTTTATGGTCTCGATGAAATATCTGCAATGTTGTCTCAGGCGCACTTTTTCTTCGTTTATATCCAGTTTTTCAATATAATATATTATCTCCTGTTCAAGCCTGTTTTCATCGGGATTAATGCCCAGCTCTTCTATGCGGGATTTTAGCTTTTCTTTTACGGCCCGGGTACGTACGGGTTCGTATTTTTCAATTTCGGATATGAATGATTCTATCATTCCTACCCTGCCGGTTATATCTTTGTAAAGTATGTCCCCTTCTTTTCTTCTGAATTCGTTTATCGATACCAAAGCCTCCCGTACTGATCCGAGCAGTTTTTCCCAGTTCTCCTGTGTAAACTCCTGCTTTTTTACCTCTATTATGTCGGGAAGCCTTAAAATAACCGGAAGCAATTCCTCTTCTTTATATATCGTACCGAGATTTCTGATCTGATTATAATAAGCGGTAAAAATCTCTTTGTTTATTACTTTTGCGCCTTCGGCAGCATTTTGTTCGAGACTTGCATACAGATCTATATTTCCCCTATGAAGCTCTTTTGATATTAACTGTCTTACTTCCAGGTCTTTATCTCTGGGGATAAGCTGCGTTTTAATGCTTATGTCTGCATTTTTCCCGTTTAGGGAGCGTATTTCAATTATGATTTTTCCGTCGGGGAGGCAACATTCGGCTTTACCGTAGCCTGTCATTGATTTTACCATTTTCGTTTAATTCTATATCCAGCCTACAAATGTACGTAAAAAATAAGTATATTTGCGTGTTAATTTTACTACAATGGAAGAAGTTAAGAATGAGATGGCGCAGGAACGCCAGTTGAATTTTATAGAAGAAATTATTGAAAATGATCTGGCGGAGGGGAAATATAAGTCTGTGCTTACCAGATTTCCGCCTGAGCCTAACGGTTACCTGCATATAGGGCATGCGAAGAGTATATGTCTTAATTTCGGCCTTGCCATTAAGTACGGCGGAAAGACCAATATCCGTTTTGACGATACCAATCCGGTAAAGGAAGATGTGGAGTATGTGGATTCTATTAAGGCCGATGTCAAATGGCTGGGATTTGAGTGGGCGGATGAGTTTTATGCTTCCGATTATTTTGAGCAGCTTTATATATGGGCGCAGGAACTTATAAAGAAAAATCTGGCTTATGTGGACGATCAGTCGCAGGAGGAAATTAGGATAAACAGGGGAACTGTTAATCAGCCGGGCGTGAACAGCCCTTACAGGGACAGGAGCGTTGGGGAAAATCTTATGTTGTTTGAACAGATGCGCCTGGGTAAATATAAGGAGGGGGAGAAAGTTTTGCGTGCCAAAATAGATATGTCACATCCGAACATGTTGCTCAGGGATCCGCTTATGTACAGGATAAATTATTCGCATCATCATCGTACGGGGAATAAGTGGTGCATTTACCCTATGTATGATTATGCTCACGGACAATGCGATTCCATTGAAAAGATCACACATTCGATATGTACGCTTGAGTTTGATGTGCACCGTCCTTTATATGACTGGTTTATAGAAAAACTTAACATTTTTCCTTCCAGGCAATATGAGTTCGCGCGTCTTAATCTTACTTATACGATTATGAGTAAGAGGAAATTGCTGGAGCTTGTAAAGAATGGCTATGTGTCTGGCTGGGATGATCCCCGCATGCCTACCATCTGCGGTATCCGCCGCAGGGGATATACCCCGGAGAGCATAAGATTATTTGCCGAAAAAGTGGGGGTTGCCAAAAGGGATAATACCATAGATATATCTTTACTTGAGTGGTGTGTACGCGACGATCTTAATAAAAGGGCTAACCGTTATATGACGGTGCTAGACCCTGTTAAACTTGTGATAACCAACTGGGAAGAGGGTAAAAAAGACGAGTTTTACGCACCTCTGAATCCTGCTGATCCGGATGGGCCGAAACGTATGGTTAAGTTCGGCAGAGAGATTTATATCGAGCGGGATGATTTTATGGAAGAGCCGCCCAAAAAGTATTTCCGTATGAAACCCGGAGGAGAGGTTCGGCTTAAATATTCTTATATTGTAAAGTGCGGGGAGATAATAAAAGATGCGGCCGGAAATATTACCGAGATACATTGTACTTATGATCCATCCAGCAGACCGGGTACCGGAGTGTGGCGATCCGTTAAGGGAACTATTCACTGGGTTGCGATTGGTGAGGCCGAAAAAGTTGAGATAAGGCTTATCGACAGGTTGTTTACGGAGCCGTTCATGGATTCCATTCCGGATGATAAGGATTATAAAGATTATCTGAACTCCGGTTCTCTTAAAGTTATAGACGGATATGCGGAGCCCGCTCTTCTGCAGGATAATTCCGGAATAGCGGTTCAGTTCGAGCGTGTGGGGTATTTTGTAAAGGATTCGGATTCGAATTCAGATAAACCGGTATTTAATAAGACTGTCGGACTGAAGGATACATTTAAAATATAATTCCCCGGATGGAACGTTATCCGGTGTGAAAGTTGTCGTATTTTAAAAAATTTGCGTTATGATAAAACATGTATTGATCATTTCCGCTTCTCCGAGACGTGGAGGGAATTCTGATATGCTGTGCGACAAGTTTATGGAAGGAGCGAGAGAAGCAGGGCACATAGCGGAGAAGGTTTTTCTTAAAAACAGGAATATTAATTATTGTATGGGATGCGGCGATTGTCTTAATGATAAAAAAATGTGTCCGTTCAAGGATGACGCTACGGAGATAGTCGGTAAAATGGTGGCGGCTGATGTTATCGTTATGGCTACTCCCGTATATTTTTATACTATGAATGCACAGATGAAAACCATTATAGACCGTACATTTTCCCGTTATACGGAGATTATAGGAAAAGATTTTTATTTTATAGTAACTGCTGCGGATGATACTGTTGCGGCGCTGGATAGGACTATTGAGGGATTCAGAGGATTTACTTCGTGTCTGGACGATGTCAGGGAGAAAGGTGTGATTTACGGCACGGGAGTATGGCAGCCGGGGGATATTCAAAAAAGTCCCGCCATGCATGAGGCATATCTTGCCGGACTTAATATATGATGCGGAATTTTCCGCCGGGCGGATCCGTGGTTTATATGAATAGATAAAAAGGATGTCTCTTTAGCTTTAATATGCATTTGTAGACACCCTTTTCCTGTTTTATATTCAATTAACTAACTTTTTAGAAGTGTTTTAAATAGATTGTCCCTGAAATACTGTGGATTGATCGTAAGGTACGATTTTTCCCGTAAGGGTAAGGTTGTTATTGCTGAAATTAGGATAGATCGTAACGGTTGCCCTGTTGCCGTTTCCTAAAAGTTGTATGTTTACGGTTGCGGACACGGCTATACCCTGGTCTATAAAGTTATAATATACAATGCCGTGTTTGTCCGTACTCATAGTGATGTTTGATGCGTTTCCTGTCACAGTTATTCCGCCCAATCCGTTTTGTCCGGGGTAGAAATTGCTTGTGGCGATCTGTATAACGGCTTTCCCATCGTTCATTGACACGAAATTGGTAAGAGAAGATACGAATTTTGTCATACCCCTTGGGAATACGATCTGGTCTATTTCTATTACAAAGTAACCTTCTTTAAGCGCCTGTACCGACTGATTGAATATCATTTGATTTTCTGCCGCTATGGCTCTCCTGTGAGCTTCCCTGGCAGCCTTTCTGGCTTCTTTTACACTTGAGAACTGATCCTGTTCCATGCTTTGTGCCGTAGATTGGTTAAAACTTAGTGTAATTGCAGCTAATGCGATGAATAAATAATACAATTTTTTCATATTTACCGAATTTTATATTAAAAATTTACTTGTTTTCTTAGAAACAAAAAATCCGCTGGAATGTTTTTGATTTTTTAAATTAATTGAATTAAAAGAGCGGTTATATCTTTTCTAT
>CAYVED010000040.1:0-10404 GCA_964449975.1 uncultured Muribaculaceae bacterium | reverse complement strand
ATTTGTAAAAATTAAGATAAATACAAATTATTCGTTCCGTTTTGAAACAAAAATAGACGAAAACTGTTTTGTTCTAAAAGTGATTATTTAAACACATATTTATTATGAAAAAAATTATTGTATTATCAGCTATTATGCTGTTCAGTTTTTCTGCTTTTGCGCAGGATGAAACTGTTGTTCAGGTACAGTCCAAATACGGGCCGTATGTAACAAATAGATTTTTCGACAATTGGTTTATATCCGCAGGAGGCGGTATCCAGGTTTATTTCGGACAGTGCGATGCTCGTGAATCTTTCGGAAAACGTATATCTCCGGCATTGGATATTTCTGTTGGTAAATGGGTAACTCCTTCTGTCGGAGTAAGATTGCAATATGCCGGTCTTCAGGGCAAGGGTCTTACTTATGGGAAACTTCCATATTCTACGGATCCTACGCAAAACGGATATTATAAACAGAAATTCAATACGATGAATCTCCACGCCGATGTGCTTTGGAATGTTTCGAATGCGTGGGGCGGATATAGGGAAGACCGCTTCTGGAGTTTCGTTCCTTATGCCGGTTTCGGTTGGGCACGCTCTTCTGACAGTGATACTCATAAAAACGAACTTGCTGCTACTTTCGGTTTATTACACAATCTCAGAATTTGTGATGCATTGGATATTAACATAGAGATGAAAACTATGATAGTAAACCAAAGGTTTGTTTATACTATGGGACACAAAGGAGTTAATGCTATCGGTTCTATTACGGCGGGTATTACTTATAAATTCAAAAACCGCGGTTTCAAGAGGGCTTCCGACCTGGTTGTGGTTGACGATAATACCGGATATATAAATGAAATAAACGATTTGCAAAAACAACTTAATGCTGCCCAGGCAAACAGGGATGCGCTTGCAAAACAATTAGCTGCGGAGAAAGCCAAAGGCCCTAAGGTAGTTAAGGAGATGTATCCTGTAGTTCCGGATATGGCTATATTCTTTGAGATAAACCGTGCGAAAATATCTGAAAAGAGTATGATAAATATCGGTTATATCGCGGATGTGATCAAGAAAGTTCCGGATAAGAAATTTATCATTTATGCTTCCGCCGATAAAGAGACCGGTACTCCTCAGTATAACAAGAAACTGAGTGAAAAACGCGGCGATGCTGTTATGAAAGCCCTGGTTGATAAATTCGGCGTAAATCCTGATCAGTTGAAGATAGAAGCCGTAGGTTCGTCTGAGCAAAGATTCAAAGGGGCTCAGTTGAACAGAGTCGTAGTAATACAAGATAATGAATAATCTTCCAAGATAAAAATTTAACAGACACCCGGATTTGACTAACGATTAAGAGTTCAATCCGGGTGTTTTTTTTTAAATCACTAAACCGGCGTGAATTCAATAGTTTCGGCGAAAACTATGATTATAGTTCATGCAAGCTACTTTATATCAATAAGTTAAATATTCTAAATGATTAAAAATCAAAAGTTTATGAGAAAATTAATTTTTCAAAGCCTCCTTGCGGCCTCGCTTTTCTGCTGCTACGGAGCTTTTGCACAGCAGGGAAAAGCTACAAATATGAATAATGACGGGAAAGATTATGTATTCCTTTTCGGGAATGTACATAAGGATACTGCCGTAATTAAAGTGCTGTATGAAAATGCACCTAAATATTTTAATGCCCCGGATATGCCCAGGTTTGCAATAATCGGGAAAGACAGGAGGTTTTATCTTGGTATAGGCGGATATGTGAAAGGATCTTTATCGTATGATCTTGGAAATCCCATAGAAAGCCCTATATATTTTGCTCCCGGCTCCATTCCTATGGATAATCCTGCGGGAAACGGAGCATTGGTACAATTCAGTGCGGCTACCTCTAATTTATTTTTCAATTTTATAGCTTTGCCGCATACGAAAAACAAGATAGGGGCTTATGTAAATTTCAATTTTTCCGGGACTCCGAATTCATACGGATTCTCTTTAAGGGCGGCTTATATTACCTATCGTAATTTTATCGTGGGGTATAATACCAGTATTTTCACCGATGGCGCGGCTTCCGCTCCTACTATAGATCAGCAAGGGCCTAATGCCATGACTTTTGTATTTAATACTGTAATAGATTATCAATATACTATTAATAAAAACTGGAGTTTTGGAGTCGGGTTGGAGATGCCTTCGGTAAGCGCTACTTATAATAATTATAACTATGCCGTCAATCAAAGGATTCCCGACATTCCGGCATATATACAGTACAGATGGGCAAAAGGAAACGGCTGGGCCAGGTTGTCGGGATTATTCAGAAATATGTATTACCGTAACGAGGTTGACGACAGAACCGCGTATAATGTGGGATGGGCAGTGAAGTTAAGCGGAGCTGTGCCTGTGTGTCCTAAACTTACGATGTTCTATCAGGGAGTTTACGGGGAAGGTGTCGGAAGTTACATTCAGGATATGCAGGGGGCCGGACTGGATATGGTTCCGGTAGCCGGGAAAAACGGGGGAGATACCGCTCCTGTTTCTTGTTACGGAAAACTGAAAAATGTAGAGGCGTGGGGAATGTATGTAGGGCTGCAATGTCAGATAACTCCTAAATTACTTGCTTCCACTACATTCAGTATGGTTAAAAGCTATCTTCCTGATTCCGGGTCGAATACATTCTCTGCGGATAATAATTCTTTCATGTCCGGCAATACTTATAAAAGTTCGAAATATATTGTATCCAATATGTTTTACAGTATAACGCCCAGCGTTACTACCGGTATCGAATATCTTTGGGGTTCCAGGGATAATGTAGATGGGGCGTTCAGACAGGATACCAGGTTGCAGACTGCCGTGAGGGTTAATTTTTAGGAAACTCAAATTTTATATTAGAGGTTACATATATCCAGGTATTGTAAAAAACTACACCGGAGCTTTATATTAAGTAAAGTTCCGGTATTTTTTGTTCAGATGTTGTTAAACATTTACGTTGTAATTCGATTTTTTAGTTTAAGTGTAGCCTATAAATAGAACCGGCTGCATCCGAATAGCGTCTTTTGCCATGAGATTGCCCTTTTTGGCTAAAAACCTGTATGATTGAACTAAGTTAATACGTTGTTTTACTTTTGTAATATATTCCTAATATGTTATTGTAAAAAAGGGCTGCCTCTACCTGAAAAGTGCACTCCAGAAGTTTTTTGTCAAACTCTGAAGCGCACCTTAACTTTATTAGACTTTTACTTTTTTATTCCGTTTTCATTCCTTTCAGTTGTGTTGAGAAGCTGATAAGCGAGATGCCGCCTATTATCAGCGATATTCCTATCCATATAATTACAGCCTCTACCCCGAAAGCGATAGGTTGTATCAGTATTATGAATGCACAGAGGATAAGCAGTATTGCGGTAAGGACAGTCCAGCCCCAGCCGGAACCTTTTATATCGCTCATATCGCTGCCTATTCCTATCATCGTGAATCCTTTGAACAGCAGCCAGAATCCCAGGAAATAAGGGATAGCCGCCGCCGCTATTACCGGCCAGATCGTAAGTACGATACCCAATATTACCTCTATTATTCCGGAGGCCAGGAGCCATCCTCTTCCCCGCAGTGTTTTTGAAGACGACATGATTATGTAAATAATGCCGGAAATCAGTATTACGATACCGAACAAAAGAGACATTGTCATGTAGCTTATTCCGGGAAATACGAACATAAGTATTCCTAATGCAAGGAGTATGATACCTAGCAGGAGCGGCATCCACCAGTATTTTATGCAGCAATGGTATTTATCTGCAAGATACGTTAAAATATTTTCCATGTTTTTAATTTTTTTGATTAATAAAAATGTGTATTTGTTATTGTTAAAATTCACAATCGACAGTCTGTTTTTTCTTAAATAAGGATATAATTTCCATTTTCGTAAAAAGATTTAAGGGCATAGCGTTTTTTGTTAAATCAGGTCTTTTTTATTTCTCATAATCAATATTTTCGCCCATAAAAAAGTTATGAGAGCAGTTTGTAAAATAATTTCATGCGGTGTAAACCGCTGTTTTATGATCCCGGTTTTATCCTTATTTCTATTGTTCCCCGCCGGTGACGGGATGTGTCAGAAAATGTCAGTTTCAACTAATTTGTTGGAGTATCTGAATTTTGGAACAATTAACGGGGAGTTTGGTTTAAGTATATCTCCAAAATGGAGTATTTATCTTCAGGGGAGATTCAATCCTTTTACGTTCGGGAGTGAAAACGGAGCGATGTCTGACGGGTATTCCAGGCAGATGCAGCGAAGGCAGGTATCGGCTTTTGCAGGAGCCAGATATTGGTTCTGGTACACTAATTCGGGGTGGTTCGTTTCTTCTCACGCCGGCTTTATACGGTATAATACGGGAGGTATATTTAAAAACGATACTTATCAGGGGGATGCTTATGGACTTACTCTGGGCGGCGGTTATTCCCTGATGATCTCCAGGCGGCTTAATCTCGATTTCGGCATGGGGATTATGGCCGGATATACTTCTTATATAAAGTATATGTGCCCAGGATGCGGAAGGGTAGTGGGAGAGGAGAAGAGACTTTACATAGCTCCCGATAATTTTCTGGTTCAACTTTCGGTTCTGTTCTAAAAGGAGGTTTTATGTGTAAAGAAAATATTTCCGGAATTGTATTGTGTGCGGTGCTGGTCTTTCTTTCAGGATGCGCCGTACAAAGAAAGATAAATGCTTTATCGGCTGATTCCGTCAGGGCGGGAGTGGGTATAATCGACGGATATATCGGTGAAGCCGGATGTAATGCAGACCGCAAACGGGTGGCGGAGGATACAGCGGGACTATGTAAGGGAGATGTGGAGAGTGTTAATACGGAGATCCGGGATCTTTCGGGGAACAGAATAATAATGAATGCCGTAAAGGATGAGCAAAGCGGCGAAATGGTGGCCACGGATGTGCTTAGTGAGATTGTGGTGGAAGCGGCTTTCAGAAATGTGGCGGAACGCAACGGTAAGGTTGATGTGGCTTTTGAAATAACGGTTCCGCAGCGGATGCAGGATGAGGCATGGCAGGTGCGTTTTACTCCGTGTTTTCTTATTCAAGGGGATACGTTATATTCGGATCAGGTGCATATTACCGGAGCTAAATACCGTGCCGAACAGCTTAGGGGATATGAGTTGTACCGGAAATTTCTGAATTCCATAATTCCCGACAGTTGTGATTTTATCGCCTCTTTTTGTTATCGCCGGCTGATGGAGATATTTATAGACAGGAAGTTTAAGGCAAATCCCGATTGGGAGAATGATACCGTTGTCAGGCATGAGGTTGTGGATTATTATACGAGGCGTAGCCGGTTGGCGCTAAATAATAAGAGGAAAATGATGAGGGAGGGTATGTTTAAAAAATATGTAAAATCCCCTTTTATGACCGGAGGCGTAAGATTGGATTCGGTCATAACTTCCCCCGACGGCTCTTTGAAATATCAGTATGTACAGACAATAAAAGCTAAAAAAGGGTTGAGAAAAATAGATATGGTTATGTCGGGAGAAATATATGTACAAGGTAAACTTCTTTACGATATGCCTGAGACGCCTCCGCTTACATTTTATGTGAGTTCCATTACCGCCTTTGCCGATAATAAGATAAGATATATAAAAAAGATATTGGAACGTAACCTGAATATAAATACCGCGGCGTATATAGATTTTAAAGCGGGAGAGTATTTTCTTAATGATACTTTATTTGATAATGCTTACGAAATAGGACGTATTAAAGATAATATCCGCCGGATATTGTCGCATGATGATTTTATAGCTGATTCTCTTATAATTACCGCGTCGTGCTCGCCGGAAGGTTCCTACGGTTCCAATGTGCTTCTCGCCCGTAACAGGGCAGCCGCTATAAAAGCCTATTTTAACTCTTATGTGATCTCGTACAGAGATAGTTGCCGTAATTCGGTGTGGGATATAAACCTGTCGGGAAAAGGGGATACGCCGGCACGGGAAAGAGGGATGCCGTTACGGTACGGAAAAATATTCGATATACGTACCGGATATATTCCGGAAGCCTGGGAGCGGCTGGAAAAACTCATAGTAAACGATACCAATATCCTTCATGCGTCCTCTCTGCTGCAATGCTTTGAAATAGCCGATCCTGATTCGAGGGAAAAGGCGCTTCAGCGCTGTCCCGATTATAAATATGTCCGCAGCACGCTTTATCCTTATCTCAGAACGGTAAAGTTCGATTTCTTTTTGCATCGTAAAGGCATGATAAAGGATACTGTTCATACCACCCAGGTGGATACGGCCTATATGAGGGGACTGCATGCTTTACAGGACAGGGATTATAAGGTTGCCGTTACTTTGCTTCGCCCTTATGAGGATTTTAATTCTGCCGTCGCCTATGTTTGTATGGATTATAACCAATCCGCCCTTTCGGTGCTGGAAAGGCTATCCAGGTCAGCCAAACGCGACTATATGCTCGCGGTTGTTTATTCAAGGCTCGGCGACGAACGCCGTGCAGTGGAACTTTATCTTCATTCGTGCGAACAGGAGCCTTCAATGCGTTTCAGGGGCAATCTCGATCCTGAAATCTCCCAACTGATAAAGAAATACGGCATCAATAAAGAATAATAATAACCCCGTTAATAACCAAATTATTAACACCATAAAAATTTTTAAATGTATGAAACGAACATGAACTTTTTTAATCAAAAATTCGCCAAAGGCGATGATTAAAACAAGTTTATGCGAGAGCGAAGCGGTTACTATCGCTCTGAAAATTTTTTATAAACCGAGGCTTAAGTCTTAAAAAATTTTTAAACGTATGAAAAATATGCAATTTATCGGTAATGTTTTTAAGATCAGAGAACTTGAAAACAGCACTTCTATCACCCTTGCGGTAAATGAAAAGAGCAACTCGGAAAGATCCTCCGACAACCGGGGCGTTCTGTGGGTGAATGTAATCGAATCGAAAGAACGTGCCGGCAGGTACGACCCCGGAGATTTCCTCTTTGTGGAAGGAGATTTCACCCTCTCCACCTTTATAAAAGACGGCGTTACCCGGATTAACGTTACACTCTTTTGTAACAGGAGTTACAGGATCTTCCATAAAAAGAAAAACGATCTTCCGGAAAGAGAAGATTCTATCAACAATTAATAACTTACAAATCATTATTAACTAAAATCAAAAGATTATGACAACATTAACATTCAGAAGAATCAAACAATTATTATCGGCTCTTTCAGCCGCTCTTCCGTTCTTACTGCTCACTGTATCATGTAACCATGAAGAACTTGTTCCCAGCTCTGTTGCGTTAAAAGAGAGTACCCTTACCGTCACCCTTACCGGTTCTTCCGGGGTTAAATCTACCGGCAGCGGCCATGGCAACCAGGCGGACGATAACTTTATCAATACCCTGGAACTTTTTGTTTTCAATGCCGAAGGGCCTGATGCCGGAGAACTGGATGCCTATAAAAAGTTTACGGCCTCCGACGGTCTTGACAATCTTTCTATCAAGGCCACCACCGGACGTAAAACGATCTATGCCGTAGCCAATTCCCATCGTAGCGACTGGGACGGCGTTGTTACCTTTAATGGTTTTCAAGGGGTCACCCATAGCCTTATACATGATAACTCGAAGGATTTTATTATGATCGGCAGCACTGAAGCAACACTTCAGGTTACCACTTCCGTATCCTTTTCTATCTCCCGCCTGGTTTCGCGTGTCAAGCTGAACAGCATCCGTACCGCTTTTGCCGGTAGTCTTTATGCGGGAATGAAACTAAGCAATGTTAAGGCATACCTTATCAACGTACATGGCTCCAAGAACATCTATGACGGGAATGTCGCTACCCCCGTTATACTTAACAGAAAGGCCCTTGTAGAAGCCGATGCCGGTTCATGTACTATGCCGGGTATGTTAAGCGACGTTATTTCCTCGCAGATTGGCGATGCCGGATATAATACCCCGCATTACTTCTATGCTTATGAAAATACGCTTGAACCGGAAACGGCCGAAAATCGTTTCACCCGTCTTGTAATCCAGGCCGATCTTAACGGGAAAACCTATTATTACCCGGTCAATATCAACCGAGAGGGCTACGGTTATGCACCTTCCGTAGGTCATAAGGGTATAAAACGCAATACGTCCTATGAAATGAATGTAACTATTATGCGTCCCGGTTCGGATGATCCTGATAAGCCCCTTGAATTCGGAGCGCTTACGGTAAATCTGAGTATCCTTAACTGGACTGTAACTCCTGTAACCAATCCGGAGTTTTAAATCTTATGCTCTATGTTAAAACAGTTAAAAATATTATGTTTTTTTTCCGTTCTAACGCTTTTCTGTCTCTCCTGTACAAAATATGTATGGGAGGACAGAATTAATTGCTTATGCGTTTTCACCCTGAATCTGGAGTATATCCCCCCCGGAGTGGATACTCTTCATTTGTGGATGTTCGGTCTCCACGGTGATCTCCTTTACCGTACAAATCTGGGAAAGGAGTTCTTCGGTAAAGAACATGAGGTACTTATAAAGAAAGATCTTGTCAGGTGTTTAGTCTGGGGTAATATAGGTGATTCTACCGTTCTCGATGATGATGAGACATTAAAGACTAGCCTTAGGAAGGTTGATAATTTTTCGTGCGATTCCCTTTATTTCCATAGTAACCTTATCAATACTGTCGGGGAATATGCCTGCGATACCGTAAGGCTCACTAAAGAGTTCGCAACTGTTGATATTTCCTTCATAGGTCATGCCGCCCCAGGCGATGAAATACATATAGAACTCTGCGGAGGCAGTTCCGGATTCTATGTAGACCGGAGCTTTCTCCCCGGCCGCAGCACAGTTTTTTCTGCCCCATTCTACCCAACGCCTGATAAAACCCATTTCACTGGGCGCATCCTTCGCCAGTCATCCCTGTCCGAACTGACTATGTCTATTATGGCATTCCGCGGCGGTACATCCGTATTGCTTGAGGAGTACCCTCTCGGTCAATGGCTTTCGGATACCGGGTATGATATGGGAGCAAAAGATCTTTTGGATATAAAACTGTCGTTGGATTTATCCTTTAACGTCATAACGATAACCACAAAAGACTGGGAGGTCACCTTTCCTGTTAATGTGGAGATGTAATTTAATATAATTGATATGCAAAAATTACTTAATATAATATTTTTTCCACTCATTCTGGCTTTCCTCGCTTCCGGTTGCGACAAGCATGAACATATCAGTGAGGATATTTTGCGTTACGGGAAACGTGACACCGTTTCCCTGGGCTTCTCCTATTACAGCATCGAGCAGGGGCAGACTTCGGTAAAAGCCCCTGTTTACGTTAATCCGACTGCTGTTAATAATTTTAATATTTATATTTTCAATGAATCCGGGGATCTTATCACACATAAATATACTTCCGGAACACTCACGGCCAATGGTACTTATTTTATCAGAGATCTTATCATTTACCGTAATATGCGTTACCGGATTTATGCGATAGCCAATGTAGGAGAAAGCCTTCCGTGTAAAAGCATTACTCAGGTAGAAGACCTCGGATACTTTATCTCCGATATTTCTCAGGTTGCCGATCCTTACGGCGGGGTTCTTATGAGCGGGAAGACCGATCTCCAACTCCTTACTCACGGTCAGATTGTCCGTGTAAGGCTGGAGCGTTGTGTGAGTAAATTTCTCTTACGGTGCAATTACTCCGGTCTTAATCCCGGCGTAAGGATTACCGTCAAACGAGTACAACTTAAAAACGCTCCGTCAAGGATTTTGTTCTTCAGGGAGAGCCTTGCCTTTGGCGGCAGCGTTATCGACGGAGAAATTCTTACCGGTTCCTATCTTAGCGGGCTGCATGGTTCCGGCGCGTCGTTTTACCTGTTCGAGAATATGCAGGGTATTGTCGCAGCCAGCGCTACGAACAATAAACTCAAAGAGCAGCAGATGAACTCCAGAGCTAAAGCCAACAGTTCTTATATAGAAATGGAATATGATTATTCATCATCTGAAAAGAGGGGAACTATAATCTACCGTTTCTATCTTGGCCGGACACATCGGGATTGCGATGTTAAACGTAATACACAATATACCTGTACCGTACTCTTTACCGGGGACGGTTCTTCGGGCGAGAATAGCTGGAGTGTTGATAACAGCGGCCTTGCGGATCTTGTAACCGCTATCTACCTTGAACCTGCTTCCCATACTTTCCGGGAGCTTGGAGGGAATTTGCAGCTATCCGCTTATGTTCTCCCAGCTACTGCGGCTGATAAGGCTTTAACCTGGCGCAGCAGCGACCCTCTGGTCGCCACTGTAACCACTTCGGGTATGGTTACATCCGTAGGCGACGGAGTATGCGAGATTATCGCAACAAGTAGCGACGGTACGAATATTTCCTCATCCTGTTTTATTACCGTGGATAGTAAAACGCCTGTTTCCGGCGTCACCGTCTCTCCTCAAACGCTCTCTA
>CAYVED010000039.1:0-22007 GCA_964449975.1 uncultured Muribaculaceae bacterium | reverse complement strand
GGGAGATAACAGTCTGATGTTTAAATTAGATAATAATAATCAGATTGTTTCTATCGAATATTTTGTACCAATGTAAATTTTGCACCGGCCCGAACAGTACATAGTTTAAAATCCGTGCAGATTCAGAAAGACAGTGGGTATCAGCAGTATGAATCCCACCAGTATTAACACCAGCACCAACGGCAAAACCCACCTGAACCATTTATTATAAGGTATTCTTGCAATCCCCAGCACCGCAATCAACACTCCGGACGTAGGAGTTATCATATTGGTAAAACCGTCCCCGAACTGAAAAGCCAGAACCGTCGCCTGGCGGCTAACGCCTATTATATCGGCGAAAGGAGCCATGATAGGCATTGTAATAGCCGCCTTTGCACTCGCCGACGGGATCACTACATTTATTACGGTCTGGATCACATACATAAGCCCCAGAGAGCCTACCTCGCCCGCCTTGCCCAACCCGTTAGCCATAGAATGAAGGATAGTATCTATAATGCGTCCCTGTTCCAGAATATATACTATACCCGCCGCCAGTCCTACGATAAGAGCAGCTCCCAGAATATCCCTGGCCCCCGCCATAAGTTCTTTTACAATATTGTTTCCCGACAATCCCATAGCTATTCCGCTCAAAATTCCAAGTCCCAGAAACAGGGCCGAAATCTCACCGATATACCATTTATATCCCAATACGCCTATTATAAGATAAACGATAGTGAATCCCAGCAATGTCAGAACATAAAAATGTACAGATTTTCTCAAAGCCATCCCTCCCAGTCCCGCAAATAAAACGACAACGCTGTAAAGCAGCCCTGGAGTATGAATACTAGAAGCTCCTATAGTAATATGGCACTCTGTGCCGTAAATAACGGTAAACGCTCCGGCAACCAGCAGAGCCATGGCAAAAGAGACTTTGGAAGCAACGTTTTTATAATATTCCACCTTGCCTCCATCCTGTTCGATATGATTACGCCAATGTGCATCCAGCTCGTACATAATAGATTTATGCGGATTCCGCTTCACTTTTCCCGCATACCATAATACAAAAGCTATGGTTATAACATTAAGCACTACCCAGCAAATAAACCTGTATTCTATTCCGGAAAACATAGGAAGTCCGGCTATATCCTGTGCTATCCCTATTGTAAAAGGATTAAGTATCGCCCCGGCGAAACCTACATGAGCGGCTACGTAAACCATACATATCCCGACAATGGAATCGTATCCCATTGAAATCGCAAGCGGAACTATGATAACCACGAAAGCTATTGTCTCCTCACTCATCCCGAAAACCGCTCCGAAAAGGCTAAATAACAGCATTACAAGAACTATAACAATATTGTTTACTCCTATCCCGGCAAGCAGCCTGTTCTGTTCCAGTTTTGTTACAAATCCTAAAAATGAAAATATTCCGGCATCTATCGCCCTGCTTTTATTCACTACCCAGAATGCCGCTCCTATCACCAGAATAAAAACGATAATCCCTCCCTGTTTTACAAATCCGTAATAAAAAGCCGAAAGTACCTGCCACCACTGCCCCACCGAAGGCACATCCTCAAATACCACCCCATGTGGCTCTTTTCCGGATACCGTATCAATATCTGCACCAACAATACCGTCATCACCGTAAGCCGTATCCTCTTTTCCGGATACAGTATCAATATCTGCTGCTCCCTTTACCGCCTCTCCTTTACCCTCCTGCAATATATTGCCGCCTTTAGCACCGCTTTCCGCACCGGAAATATCTGCCACAGGATTATCGGGAAGCAAATTCACGATCTCCCCGGAGTCCGACACATACCGTCCGCCAGGCACCAGCCAGGTTGCCATGGCGCAAACGACTATAATCGCAAAAATTATAACGTACGTATTAGGGAATTCTCTTTTTTTATCCGGTTTGCTCATACTTTACTCTTGAATCCGCAAATATAAGAAACTGTTTTGAATTTATTAATTTCTGTAACAAACCAAAACAGTTTCTAAACATCTTAGGGATTTTTTATATAACTTTGGAAAATAAAAACTATAATCATGGGGACACTTAACATAACAGATTCAAAAAAAGCGCAATTCTTTATAAATCAGGAAGATAGATACGGAGCACATAACTACCACCCGCTTCCGGTAGTCCTTTCGAAAGGGAAAGGGGCTTTTGTATGGGATGTAGACGGGAACAGGTATTTCGATTTTCTCTCCGCATATTCCGCAGTAAATCAGGGACACTGCCATCCCCAAATTATAGATGCGCTATGCTCCCAGGCCAACACCTTGTGCCTCACATCCAGAGCGTTTTATAACGACTGTCTGGGACCTTACGAAGAATTCATCACAAAATATTTCGGCTACGACAAAGTCCTGCCGATGAACTCCGGAGCAGAAGCGGTAGAAACAGCCCTGAAACTGGCGCGAAGGTGGGGGTACGTAAAAAAAGGCATTCCGGAGAACAAAGCGGTAATAATCTGTTGCGACGGAAATTTTCACGGACGCACCATCTCTATAGTATCTATGAGCAATGATCCCGATTCTTATTCGCAATACGGCCCTTTTACGCCAGGACTGGAACGAATCCCGTATAATGACGTAAAAGCCCTCGAAGAAGCATTAATTAAATACGGAGATAATACGGCCGCATTCATTGCGGAGCCAATACAGGGGGAAGCCGGAGTATTCGTTCCCGATAACGGATACCTCAAAGCATGTTACGATCTTTGTAAAAAACATAATGTATTATTTATCGCCGACGAAGTGCAGACAGGTATAGCAAGGACGGGGAAAATGCTTTGCTGCGACCATGAAGGCATACGTCCCGATATAGTTATCCTGGGCAAAGCCCTATCGGGAGGCGTATTGCCTGTTTCGGCCTGTCTTGCCGACGACGAGATAATGCTTACTATAAAACCGGGAGAACACGGTTCCACATTCGGAGGATTCCCGCTGGCAGCAAAAGTTGCCGTAGCGGCGCTTTCCGTTGTAAAAGAGGAAAAACTGGTTGAAAAAGCGGAATATCTGGGAAAGATATTCAGGGAAGAGGCTGCCGGAATAAAATCTCCGTTTATAGAGCTTATAAGAGGTAAAGGATTGCTCAATGCGATAGTAATAAAACCCCATAACGGCAAAGAAGCGTGGGACGTGTGCGTACAAATGGCAAAGAACGGGCTGCTTGCAAAACCTACCCACAAACATATTATAAGGTTCGCCCCGCCGTTGGTAATAACGGAACAGGAATTGCGCGAAGCAATAGAGACCATTAAAAAATCTATCAAAGAGTTAGAATAATTAAAAGGTTCCCCTCTTAATAATAACAGAAATAAATATGCAGTGTGCCAATACAGTACTTATGGTAAGGCCGGCGGCTTTCTCATATAACGAACAGACAGCAGGAAACAATAGTTTCCAGGAAAAAGGATACGAACAAAATGCACAGGTGAATGCTTTACGGGAGTTCGATGATTATGTTAAACTCCTTACGGAAGCGGGAGTAGATGTAATCGTGGCCGAAGATACGCCGGAGCCTCATACACCGGACTCAATATTTCCCAATAACTGGTTCTCCACGCACAGCGCCGAGGAGTTGGGGAGCGGAGGCAGTACCCTGGTACTTTACCCTATGAATGCTCCTAACCGGAGGCTGGAAAGAGATAAAAACGTGCTTAAAACGTTATCGGAGACACAAAGAAACTTCCGGCAGATTATAGACCTTACCCATTTTGAAAACGAAGGAAAATTCCTGGAAGGGACAGGCAGCCTTATCCTCGACCGGAAAAATAAAATAGCTTTCTGCTGCGCCTCTCCCCGCACCCATGAAGAAGTCCTTGACGAGTGGGCGGATCTGACGGAGTATGAGTATTTTCTTTTCGACGCTACGGACGAGGACGGCACTCCCATTTATCACACAAACGTAATGATGTGCATAGGGGTAAGATACGCATTCATCTGCCTGGATGCGATTTCGAACTTGGAACAGAGGGAAAGGCTCATAGAGATACTTGAGGAAAACGATAAAGAGATAATGGAAATAACTTTCGAACAGATGCATAACTTCGCCGGAAATATGCTGGTAGTGGCTAACAAAAACGGAGAATTGGTACTTGTACTTTCCGCAAAAGCCAAAGCTTCTTTAACAGATGAACAGACAGAAAAGTTGAACAAGCACTACCGTACCATTGTTTCTCCGGATCTCGATTACATAGAGAAAAACGGAGGCGGAAGCGCAAGATGCATGCTGGCGGAGATATTCTAAACGCCCGACTTAAACCAAACTTCTTATGAAACTTACTTCAATAATATTATTTTGCCTTTTTGTCATACCCTCCTTTATATACGGAAATACGCAATCCGGAAAAACCGGTAAAGATTCTTTAGTTATAAAAATACGGGAGCTTGACAAGTACCTATCCACCGACGAGTTTATCCCTAAATGGAATACGCTCAGAACTCTTATAGACAGTGACGGAGAAAACGATAAGGAATACTTTTTATTATATAAACAGAAAAACACCCACTATTATTATCTGGGAATACTGGACAGCGTCAAAAAATATACGCCTGTGGTGATGGATCTGTGTATGAAAGCCGGAGAGATGAACGAATATTATTACCAATGGAGTATGTTGGCGGACACATACATGATGAACGGGAATACAAACCGGGCACTGGAAGAAGGCGAACGTATAAACAGCCGGGCACTGGAGGAACGAAATAAAACAGGGATAAGCTACGGCGCGTACACCATAGCTACGGCCTATCTCTCACTGAAAGATTATTCCAACGCGGAACAGTATTATGAGATGGCTCTGCCTTTTTTTAAGGAAATGAAACGCTGGGGGATGTACGTAACCATTGCAGGAAACTATATTAATGCCCTTATTCCGCAGAATAAAACTGAAAAAGCCATAAAAACCTTTTATACACTGGATTCCCTGGTCTTTTTATCGGAGAATTCTGAAGAATCTTTTTTCGTTCCCGACATTACCGTCATAGTAAGGGGATTGCTGGCTTCCACCGTATTCGGTAAAACCGGAGACACCTCAAAAATGCTTTATTATATAAAAGAGACCGAACGCCTGTATAAAAAATATCCGTATGTCTCCAGATTACATCTATATAATGCAAAAAGAAATTACGCCGTCGTTACTAAAAATTATGCCGGAGAGATTGCCTATATAGACTCTGCCATCGTACTTACCGCCGGAATAAACGATAAAATAAATCTGTTCCGGTTATACCGCAACAGGGCAATGGCATCCGAAAAGCTGGCGGATTATAGAGAAGCTTTTACGTTCCTGAACAGATATATTGAACTGAAAGATTCCGTAAATACAGGAGAAGCCGATGCGAAATTGCAGAAGCTCTCTGTGGATTTCAATTTTAAAAAGCTGGAACTTGAGAAAAAAGAAAAAGAACTTGAAGCGGAAAAACTAAAAATAAGATTTTACGGCAGTATTACGGTGGCGTTGCTGATAATTCTAATTATCTGTATCTTATTCTGGAGGAAAACGGCTGTATATAATAATAAACTACGCAACCAGGCTTTACAGCTTATCTCCGCCAACGAAATAAAGAAAGCATTTCTGCAAAATATCAACCACGAGATCCGTACGCCTCTCAATGCCATTATAGGATTTTCGGGGATTCTGGCCGCTTCCGATAATCTGGGAACAGAAGAAAAACAGGCGATGTCCCACTCTATTTCAGAAAACAACAAGGCTCTGCTTAAAATTATAGAAGATATTTTATTCGTCTCCAACCTGGAGGGAAACATAGAGGAGACTTCCAGGAATACTATAGAGATGAACGATTTATGCCGCAGAATAACGGAAGAAATACGGGCCTCGCTTTATGAAGGTGTAGAACTGGCCTTTAATCCGGGAAAAACATGTTATGTGTATGCCAGCGAAACGGAACTCAGACAGGCGTTATTCAATCTACTGCATAATGCTGCCAAGTTTACCGAAAAAGGGGAGATAAAACTGACCTTATTTTACGACGATATTGCAGGTGAAATACAGTTGAGCATAGAAGATACGGGATGCGGAATACCTGAACCGGACGTACATAAAATATTCGAACAGTTCTATAAAACAAACGAATTCTCCGCGGGCGCCGGACTGGGATTGACCATTTGCCGTATCGTAGCCGGCCGATACGGTGGAAAAATCCGGCTTGACACCACTTATACGCACGGAGCCAGATTTATATTCACCCTGCCCGCCGCATAATTATTTTATCTCTATAACAGCTTCGGATATATTTATCATATAATCTCCCGCATGCTCGCACTCCCCTACCAGATCCATATAATACACACCTGTAAGATACCCGTATGTATTACTCTCAAGATTAAGCAGATGCTCTTCTTTAAGATTATTCCTGTATTCATTTATATCCTGCTCCACATCCTGAGCATTCGCAATATTATTCAATTTGGTATAACCCATGTTCAGATTATAGATCATTATTTCGAACCCTTTATCCAGAAGTTCTAACATATAATTGAGCTTCTTTACCATACCCGGATCAAAGGTTTTGTTATGTATATTGCGCCGCTGCAATATCCGGGCAATATTAAAGCCGGAATCGCCTATACTCTCCAGTTCGCTTATGACTTTATACATAGCCTGAATCCTCCGTCCGGATTCTTCGCTCAACTCCCCTTCCGATATATTATTCAGATATTTCGCTATTTCGAATTCTATTTTATCCGTAATCTGTTCGTAGTGTTCGAGCTTTTTATACAATCGGTCGAACTCTTCGGCCGACTGGGCATTAACGGCCTCCTTCGCATATCCGTATTGCCTGCGACATATCTCGGCAAAATGGATTATTTCGTCTTTTGCCTGCCCCAGCGAAAGCTCTGCCGTACTCAACATACCTCCCTGTATATATTGAAGGCGGAAAACCTCCTCCTCTTTAGGACTTTTAATCATATAGGTCACCAGTTTTACTATCTGCGGAGTAAACCCTACCAATATTAAAGTATTACATACATTGAACAGTGTATGCACCATTGCCACCGCATACAACATAGATGTGCTGCTGGCCCCCTGGGACAAAGGATTGTCACAACCCAAAGCGACGATTATCTTAGATACCACAAATAAGAACGGATGGAACAATATGAGCACCCACAACACCCCGAACAGATTAAATACGGAGTGGGCCCGTGCCGCCCTCCTCGCCGACACATTGGCAACAGCCGCCGCTATATTAGCGGTAATAGTGGTTCCTATATTTTCACCCAACACCAAAGCCGCGCCCATTTCGAACGGTATCCAGCCGTTATTACACATAACCAGGGTCAAAGCCATAGTCGCACTGGAAGATTGCAGCACTATGGTAAGCAAGGTTCCTATAAGCACGAATATTATAACCGATAAAAATCCGAAATTAGTCCACTCCTGCAGAAACGCAAGAACCTCTGGTGAGGATTTAAGATCCGGCACAGCACCCTTAAGATAACTCAAACCCAGGAATAAAAGAGCAAAACCTATAAGCAGCTCCCCGATAGATTTCTTTCTTTTGGCCTTACACATCATAAAAGCAAACCCGAAACCTATAAGAGGAATGGAAAGCACGGCAATATCGGCTTTAAATCCCAGCAACGAAATCAACCATGCAGTAAAGGTAGTACCGATATTCGCTCCCATTATAACACCTATCGACTGTACCAGAGAGAGCAGTCCGGCATTTACAAAACTTACAACCATTACCGTGGTTGCACTCGAAGATTGAATAATAGCCGTAATAAACAACCCTGTAAAAATTCTCTTTACGGAGTTCGAGGTCATTGCAGCTAAAAAACTTCTCAATTTATCCCCGGCAACCTTCTGAAGCGCTTCGCTCATCAATGTCATTCCATAAAGAAAAAGACCCAGTGAGCCAAGAAGCGTCAAGACTTTGAAAACTATATCCATTAATTAATCGTTGTAAAATTTCAGCAAATATAAACCATATAATTTTAGTAATAAAAAAAGTAAGTATTATTTATTATATTCGCAACAATTATTTAACATACAAGCAACACGAAATGCTATATGGCTGTGTATAACAGGTTTTTATACTCATTTTTCTTTATTTTTATGCTTTGTTCCGTTTCTCTCCGGGCACAGTTTTTCCTTAACGGGGAAGACCCCGCAAGAATAAAATGGAATCAGATAAAAAGTAAGAATTACACGGTAATATACCCCCGTGAAATAGACTCCCTTGCCGTAAGATACCTATGGCTTCTTGAAAACGACAGGGAAAAAGTGCTGGGCGGACTTAATATAAACCCTAAACCGTTGCCCGTCATATTGCACCCCTATACCGCAAGGAGTAACGGACTGGTAACATGGGTTCCCAAAAGGATGGAGCTCTATACCCAGCCTCCGGCAAGTTCGTATCCGCAGAACTGGGAAACGCAACTGGTACTGCACGAATCCCGTCATGTAGGACAAATATCGCATTTCACCAAAGGTATTTACAAAGTTCTCCAATATCCTTTCGGAGAGCAGATCGTTGGACTGGGACTGGGACTGTACACAGCCCGGTGGTTTCTGGAAGGAGATGCCGTTGTGGCGGAAACGGCCCTGTCAAACAGCGGGAGGGGACGGGAAGCATCATTTATGGAGTATTACAGAGCAGCTATCCTGGAGGAGGATTACAGGACATGGTACAGATGGCGCTACGGGTCATATAAATACTATACTCCAGATATGTACTCTTTCGGGTATCTTATCAACAGTACAATAATATACGGAACCGGGGATTATGAATATCCGGGACAAATGCTGGATTATATCGTCAGGAAATTCTACAATCCTTTTGCAGATGATGTACTGAACAAGAAAATTACGGGACACGAAACATACGGAACCCTGTCTGCGGGTATAAAGTTAATGGATTCGATATGGCGTTCTGATCTTCCGGCGCGCGGGAAATTTACCCCTTACCGGGATCTGAGGCATAACAGAAGTAATTATCATACTTCTTACAGGAATCCCGTCGCCGTATCTCCGGACAGCGTCATATATATAAAATCATCATACGACAACCCTCCCTCTCTCGTCTTGCTGAGCTCCGACCCGAAATTTACATCCCGTTACAAAAAAGGAGAAAAAAAACTCCGGGCATTCGACCCGTCGGCAAAAGGATTGCAACTGTCGGCTAAAAACAAAATATATTTTACGGAAACAATAAACAGTCCCAGGTGGCAGAACGAATCATACAACCGCCTTTTTTATTATGACATTACGAAGGGAAAAATAAAGAAACTAAGCGGGCGTACCTCATATAACAGTCCGGCCCTAAGTCCTGAAGGAGATTCGGTTGCAGTTATAGAATACAAAATAAAAGGAGGTTCCGGCATAGCCCTGCTGGATGCTTTGACCGGGGATAAATATAACTTTTTTCCCGCCCCGCATAACGGACAACTGACCTCATGTACATGGGTAAACGGGAATATATTCGCCTTTAACATAACTAAAAAAGGGATGGGACTATTCAAAATAAATATAAACAGGGCCGGGAATATGAGTTCGGGAGGAGTTCAAAGCAAAGAGCAATGGGACAATATATGGGAAAGAGTAATAGATGAACAGAATATGAGTTTGCAGGCCTTGAAATCCAGCGGGGATACGCTCTATTTTTCATCAGGGATAGACGGTGTTACAAATATATATATGTATGACGCCGCCGGAGGAACATTTAACAGATTAACAAACTCAAAATACGGGGCGTACGACCCTTCTATTTCAGGTAACCGGATGTTTTTCTCCCGGACGGGAAGAATGGGATTTTCCCCTGCGGTAACGGAACTAAACGAAAAGGAACAGGAAGGATACAAAGTGACATTGCAGAACGGCAGACTGTCTTCAGATTATAAATTCGCCGTGGCGGAAGAGTTAAGCCGGCTGGCGAACAGGTTCATAGAAGAGAAAGGATTGAGAAATATTCCCGACAATAATACGAGAATATCAATGCAGAAACAATTTGCCGATTCTGTAAAAATAAAAAAATATAACAAGCTCTCCCATTTGTTCCGGATACACTCCTGGGCTCCCGTATATTACAATGCAGATAAAATACTTAACGGCGATTTCGACAAAATATATGAAGCAGTAAGCCCGGGTGTTACGATTTATTCGCAGAACACGCTCGGCACTGCGGTAACGATGCTGGGATATTCCTATTATAAAGGATTCCATGCCGGACATCTTAGTTTCAGGTACAGCGGATTATATCCCGTTTTCGAACTGAAAGCAGACATAAATTCAGAAGACAGATACAAAATATACAATATAAAGAATACCGACGGAAAAAATGAGTGGAAAACAGTGTATCTCAATTCGGCCCTTATAGAGACAAGCCTGCGCATATATGTTCCGCTCAGATTCAACAGTCACGGTTGGAGCAGGGGAGTGACCCCGCAAATACAATGGGATTTCAACAATAATATGTTTTTAAGCGACAGAAAAGAGAAATACCTGTATCGCAATCAGATAAACGGCATAATACAATATTATCAGATGAGGCCGGCCGCAACAGGCGGAATCTTCCCTAAATGGGGAATAGGAACCGTAATAAAAGGGGGGTTCTCTCCCGTAGCCGGAAATAACTTCGCACAGGCAGGTTCCGCCTATGTTTACGGATATTTGCCCGGAGCGGTTCCCGTACACGGATTGAAATTGTCGGCGGCTTATCAGAGGCAATTTATAAACGGAAAAGCTTTCTACATCGACAATCTTGTAGATATGCCGCGCGGATATAAAAGAAATATTTACGGAAAGAATTATTTCAAAGCCACTATAGACTACGCCATGCCTATGAATTTCAGAGGCATAAGCCTGGGATGGCCGGCATACCTGAAAAGATTGCAGATAATTCCTTATGCGGATTTTGCGGTTATAGATAAAAAACATTTTTATACTTACGGAGGAGATATTCTTCTGGATGCCAATTTCTTTCATATAACGGCGCCGGTAAGCGTAGGTCTGAGATACGGAAGGAATGGAAATAACAATAATTATCAGGTAGAAAAAAATATATTCAGACTGTTATTCAATATCTCATTTTACTAATATGATAAAACTATTAAGTAAAGGTACCTTGAAAATATTCGATTGGTTCCTGATAACCGGAACCATTACGCTTAATATCGTATATTCGGTACTGTCTGACGATTTCGATTTTATAGGTTCGGTAGTTTCGGTTACGGGCGTGACATGCGTTGTCCTGGTTGCAAAAAGAAGTATCTCAAATTATGTATTCGGGATAATAAATGTCTCTCTTTACGCATATATCTCTTACAAATCGAGACTTTACGGAGATTTCATATTAAATGCTTTCTATTATCTCCCGATGCAGTTCATAGGCTGGACCATGTGGTTTAAAGACAGGGGAGCCGTAAACAGCAAAGGCAATATGGATGAGACTATAGTTAAAAGCCGTATTATGCCCGGCAGCAAAAGGGTTCTGCTGTTTATATTTTGTTTAATTATAATTCTGGTTACAGGATTCATCCTGGACAAATATACTCTCGATCCGCAACCTTATAAAGATTCCTCCACAACAGTATTATCTATAATAGCAATGTTCCTTATGGTAAAGAAATTTATGGAGCAATGGATATTATGGGCGGCAGTAAATATCATAAGTATATTAATGTGGTTGTTCATCTGGATAAACGGAGGGAGCCATGCCGGATTAATGGTAATAATGTACATTTTTTATCTGGCTAATTCCATTAACGGAATAATCGTATGGAACGATGCGGCAATAAAAGAAAGCAGTATTAAAATATAAGTCCGAAATACTTGAATATCTTCCGGGCCTGACTGTTTCCCACCAGGGCGGCGACATCGGCAAAAGGAGCTTCTTTAATCCTTTTTACACTTTTATAATGCTGTAATAATTTCCGTTCGGTAGCCTCTCCCACCCCTTCTATCTCTCGTAAAGCTGAGTTTATCTGGTTTCTGGTTCTTTTTTTCCTGTGGTGCGTAATACCGAAACGGTGCGCTTCGTCACGTAAATACATCAACAATTTTAAAGAAGGTGAATTCTTATCCAGAAACAGAGATGTCGAATCATGTACGGTTATAATCTCCTCCAGCCGTTCGGCAATACTTACAATCTCTATCTTATCATTAAGGCCGAGTTCGGCAAGAGCGTTATACGCGAAAGAGAGCTGTCCTTTCCCCCCATCTATCAGGATAAGCTGGGGAAGTTCTTTTCCCTCCGAAAGAAGCCTGGAGTATCTGCGGTAAACCACCTCCTTCATAGAAGCGTAATCATTGGCCCCTACAACGGTTTTTATATTGAAGTGACGGTAATCACGCTTACTGGGCTTACCGTTCTTAAACACCACACATGCCGCAACCGGATTGGTTCCCAAAGTATTGGAATTATCGAAACATTCTATATGCAGCGGCAGTTTTTGCAGATTAAGATCCTCTTTGAGTGCCGTAACAGCGCGGTTCTTACTTTCTTCAGGATATTTAATCTCTTCCTGTTTAAGTTTCTGGAACTTAAATGCATTGGCATTCTTCAGGCTGAGTTCCAGAAGGCTAAGTTTATCCCCCCTCAAAGGTACATGTATATTTTTAGCCTGGGACAAATCATCGGGAAGAAAAGGAACAAGCACTTCATTTACATCGTTCCTGAAAATATCTCCTTTTACCATACGTCCCTCCGGCATACTTTCTTCAAGGATTTTGTAAACCTCCAGCATAAACCGGCTCAATACACCGCTCTGTTCCTCCTCAATATTGAGTTTGAACTCCAGATTAACGGTTTGTATTATACATCCGCTGTTAAGGCGAAGAAAATTCCCGAAAGCGCTGTACTTATCGAAAACTATCGAAAAGACATCCACATTGGATATATCGGGATGCACGATAAGCGATTTGCTGTAATGATTCTGCAACAACTCCATTTTCTCTTTATATCTCTGGGCCATTTCAAATTCCGTCTCTTTGGCGGCGGAAATCATTTTCGCCCGGTACTCCTTTATAAGCTCGCCCGTATTTCCCCTCAATATATCTTTTATATTATTTATCTGCAGATTATAGTCTTCTTCGCTTATATTACCTATACACGGGCCTAGACATTTCTTTATATGAAGATTAAGGCAGGGTTTAAATCTTCCTCCGGATATACCCTCCTTTGTAAAACAGAAATTACATGTGCGGAGCGGATATAAATTATTAATAAGATCCAGCAAATGACGGGCATGTTGTACGGAACTGTAAGGCCCGTAATAAAGCGAACCGTCCTTTATGAACCTGCGCGTAAGAAATACCCTGGGAAAAAGCTCGTTCTTTATACATATCCAGGGATAACTCTTGCTGTCCTTCAGCATTATATTATATCTGGGCTGATACTGTTTTATAAGATTATTTTCAAGCAAAAAAGCATCCTGCTCATTCTCCACCACCGTATGTTCTATATCCGATATTTTCGAGACAAGCACACGGGTCTTGGCCGTAAGCCTCTGAGGGTTCACAAAATATTGTGCGACACGTTTTTTAAGGTTTTTAGCTTTGCCTATATATATAATGATCCCGTTACCGTCAAGAAAACGGTAAACTCCGGGGGAATCGGGCATCGTATTTATTTTATCCCTGAAATCCATATATTTTTCTATATTTGCACATTATAAGCAGCCTAACTATGAACACAAAATTAATTAATAAATCCGAAGTTAAAAGCGCCATTAAAATGAAAGGTCTCTTGGGAGAATGTATAGCCTCCCTGGCGATGTCTATTACCGGATTCAACAGGCTCAACCAGATTTATACCCATATCTCTCAATATCAGGGTATCGAGTTCGCGGAGAAACTCTTGGAATATTTAAATATAAAATATGACATAATCCCCGAAGAACTGGACTATCTTCCTAAAAACGAACCTTTTATTATAGTATCCAACCATCCTTTCGGAGCTATAGACGGCATAATGATGTTGAGCCTTATAGGAAAAATAAGGCCGGATCTGAAAATTCTTACAAATTTCATATTATCGCATATCCCCAATCTGGAAGAAGAATTTTTCCCTGTAAATCCCTTCACCGACAAACCCGGATTAAGAAGCAGTCTTAAAGGAATTAAAATGGCAAAAGACCACCTTGCAAACGGCGGCATACTCGGCCTGTTTCCGGCGGGAGAGGTTTCTTCAAATTGTAATAAAGAGAAAGTAGTAAAAGATATAGAGTGGCAGCAATCGATTATAAAACTCATACGCGGAGCGGGAGTTCCGGTAGTACCGGTCTATTTCGACGGGGAGAACTCCAAATTCTTTCATCTGATAGGAAAAATAAGTCCCTGGCTGCGCACGGTAAGGCTTCCCCACGAGCTTGCAAATAAAAAAGACAAAACCATCTCATTAAGGATAGGACGCCCTATAACGGCTTCCGAAATAGAGGAATTTACATCAAACCATAGTCTGGGAAAATATCTTTATAACAGAACATACGCACTGGAAGCGAATATGTCCGACGGATCGCCGGACAGAGCAAGAAAAGCTGACGGATATACCGTCCCCCTGGCTACCCCGGCAGATAAAAATATTATAGAAGCAGAAATAAAAGCCCTGAAAGAAAAAATATTATTCAACGTAGGACAGTACTCGTGCTATCTACTTAATACAAAAGATATTCCCGTTACCATACAAGAGATAGGCAGATGCCGTGAAGAAGCGTTCAGGGATGTAGGAGAGGGAACGAATAATACTATCGACACCGATAAATATGACGAATACTACAAACATCTGGTACTCTGGGATAACGAACAAAAAGCAATTGCAGGGGCTTACAGACTCGGATTCGCAGGAGAGATAATAGCCAAAATGGGATTGGAGGGACTTTATACCCACTCTCTGTTCAATTATAATACGCAGTTCAAAGGTCATTTAAGAAAATCCATAGAGTTGGGGCGCTCATTCGTATCCCTTCAATACCAGAAAGAAGCCCTGCCGTTAATGTTGCTGATAAAAGGTTTGATGTACACGGTTATAAAATACCCGCATGTAAAATATCTCATAGGGCCGGTTAGTATAAGCGCATGGTATCCCCTCTTTTATAGAAGCCTTATGATATACTATCTGCAACAGAAACAGTCCGTACCGGATTTTGCCAGATATGTCTCGCCGAAAACGCCTTTCGTTCCCGATTATAAAAGAATTGATGTAAAAGCGCTTCTGGCAAACCGTATCGATTCCCTGGAAAAATTCGACAGATTCATATACCGCCTGAGCAACAATAAATTCAGATTGCCTACTTTACTGAAGAAATATCTGAAAATAAACTCCCGCATACTGGCTTTTAACGTAGATCCCGATTTTAATTATTGCGTGGACGGTCTTATAATGCTGAATCTTTCCGAAGTCCCCAAATCGGAAATAGACTCCCTGACAAAAGAGTTCGAGAATAAAGAACAGATATACCGCAGATTCGATATATCTGCCGATAATAACGAATAACCTGCCGTCAGGGAACCGGATCATAGCCGCTTCCTCCCCAGGGATGGCAGCGCAATATCCTCTTTACGGCAAGGTACAATCCTTTTACAAGGCCGTGTTTTTTTAACGCTTCAACGGCATAACTCGAACAGGTAGGAGTAAATCGGCATGTCGCCGGTTTGAGCGGAGAAATACATATCTGGTAAAACTTTATCAGAATAATGAAAGGAAGGGAAATCAAATATTTTAAGAATTCTTTTGACATTATAATTATAATGCTAAAGCGGAATTTATTTTCTCCAAGGCCTGTTTTAACCCTGTTTCTATCTCGGCATACCCCATTATATGCTTGCTAACATATACAAACATAATGCTTATTTTTTTATCTTGAGAAAGAACAAGCGTTCCTTTATTCAGCCTGTAACTCTCCCTTATCCTCCTTTTAATCAGATTCCTTTTTACAGCGCGTTTAAAATTTCGCTTGGGTACGGAAACAATTATCCCGGCACCGTAACCGTTCTGCACGGCTGCAGACAAAATATAATTAACCTTAAAAGGATAGTGGAAAAAAGAGCTTCCTTTACTGAAAAGAGACTCTATCTCCTTAAATGAACATATCCGTTCTCCTTTGGTTAATGTCTGACGCATGCGTGTTATTTTTTCTCAAAATAGAGCAGTAAGGCTTTCGCTATGGAAGGGGCCTCCGGAGTAGGAGCCATTATAGTCGGGGTAAGCTTGGCGGTCTTCATCGCTTTTGCCGTAGTAGGCCCGAACGTGGCAAATTTTATATCTTTAGGATTAAAGCCGGGGAAATTCTCCTGCAATGACTTTATGTCCGAAGGACTGTAAAAAACAAGCATCTGGTATTTCGATAAATCCACATCATGCAGATCCATATATATTGTTTTTATAAATGCAGCTCCGTCATGTTTGAGCTTAGCCTTTGCAAACAACTTATGCAGATCTCCTTTCATATTATCGGCCGTTGCCAGAAGAAAATTTTCCTCTTTATGTTTGCTCCCTATCATATCTATGATAGAAGAAAGCGTTCCGTTACCGAAAAATATTTTACGTTTACGGTAAACGATATGTTTCTGGAGATATAAGGCTATCGCCTCGGAGTTGCAAAAATATTTCATAGTTTCCGGGACAGTGATCCTGAGTTCTTCACAAAGACGGAAAAACGCATCTATTGTCGTCCTTGCCGTAAAGACTATCGCCGTAAAATCGAGAATATTTATTTTCTGAGTTCTGAACTCCTTGGCATTAAGAGGCTCCACCCTGAAAAACGGCTTAAAATCTATGTTTACCCCATACTTAGATATCAGGTCTGAATAAGGAGAGTTGTTTACAGGAGCAGGTTGAGCAATAAGTATATTCGATACTTTCATAATTAACTTTATCTGAAAATTAAATGCGCCAAAATAACTACAGGCAAAAATTCAAGGGTGCAAAGATACAAAATATAGAAAAAATGTGAAAATCCATTTGTAATAATAAGCTGATATCCACGAATAAAATATAAAATAAAAGAGAAAAACGCGGTTAGAGACACATAAAATGCCATTAATGAAAGATCAGCATCAAAGAAAACAGCATTCACAATTATGCCCGCAAGCGACAGCAATATCCATAGTTCCGTATAGGAATAAAATAATTTGTTTATCGTTGTAAATATCCCGTTACGGTTTATCCATGAAAGCATAGAAAAAAATATTTTTTTAAATAACAAATATCCCCCGAATCCGGCAAGTATGATTAAAAACTTTATAATAACAGGATATGTATTGCCAGGGATTTTAATATCTCCGCTATGGTTGGCTATAATAAAAGAGGTTACGACTACAGAATATAAAAACAGGGTATTTCTGCTTACCTGAATATTATACTGATCCTCTATTATAAGCATTTTCTTCAAGCTCATAAAAGATGTCACTATATAATACGCTCCCTCCAATATCCGCTCGTACGAAAACAGGAAAAATATAATAATAACCAGAATAAGGGAGAAATTGGCCGCATTATCTATAAAATAGGGAGCCGCAGGCCTGGAGAAACTCTCCACTTCGCCCAATGCCGTATAACATCCGGGCCATGCCTTCTCTATGGAATAAGAAGATATAATTGTAGTATCCTGCAACATTCCCGTAATTAATTACCTCTTTTGGCCTTATAGCCCAATCCGGCAAGTATGGAAACTATCTTGTCCCTCATATCTCCCTGTATTAAAATAACACCGTCCTTTACGGAACCGCCTACACCGCATTTTGTTTTAAGTGTTTTACCCAATGCCTGAATATCTTCTCCGCTCCCTGTAAAACCGCTTACCACCGTAACCTGTTTCCCGGCTCTTCCCTTTTTATCTATGGAGACAATCAGTTTTTGCTGTGACGGAAGAAGCGTTTCTATCCTTTCTTCTTCCTGAGTTTCGAATCTAAAATCAGGATTGGTGGAATAAACCATACCAAGCCTGCTTTTCCAGTCATTATTCGACATATAATTGCATGAATTTTGCTGCAAAGTTAGCATTAAAAAACTAAAATCGTATATTTGCCGTTCATTATCGCATTTAAGAGCAAATAAATATATACAAAATATGGAGTTAAAGAAGTTCAACAGGGTAAATAACATTATTTCAGTAATAATATTGTTTATCGCATCGTTTACTTATCTCTCTACTATAGAACCTACGGCCAGTTTCTGGGATTGTGGAGAGTTTATCGCGTCATCATATAAACTGGAAGTGGGACACCCTCCGGGAAATCCGGTTTTTCAGCTTATAGCGAGGTTTTTCACTTTGTTCGGGGATAAAGACAGCGCGGCAATGCTTGTAAATGCTATGAGTGCGTTGTGTTCGGCATTCACGATATTCTTTCTATACCTTACCATAGTTCACCTGGGACGCAGGATTATTGAAAAATCCGAAGGGAACCTCAATCTCGGTAATATAATAGCAATTTACGGAGCCGGAGTAGTAGGGGCGCTGGCGTACTGTTTTTCAGATACGTTCTGGTTTTCGGCCGTCGAAGGCGAGGTTTACGCGATGTCTTCCCTGTTTACCGCAGCAGTATTCTGGGCCATGCTCAAATGGGAGGAGGAAGCAGATATGCCTTATGCCAACAGATGGATAGCGCTGATAGCTTTCCTGATGGGCATTTCGATAGGCGTCCATCTGCTTAACCTGCTTACGATCCCCGCACTGGTTTTCATATATTATTATAAAAAATACGAAGTAACTGCAAAAAGGACTGTAATAGTATTGATTTTATCGGGAGTAATACTGGCAGCAATATTATATGGCATAATCCCTTATCTTCCTAAACTGGCGGCCTACGCAGACCTCTTCTCGGTAAATGTATTGGGACTTCCGATGAACACGGGGGCGACAATATTCGTCCTTGCGGTTCTGGCTGCAGGGTTCTGGGGTATATACTATACTTATAAGAAGAACAAAGTATTGTTAAATGCCGTATTTCTCTGCACAACCCTTATAGTAATAGGTTATTCCACTTTTGCGGTTGTGGTAATCCGCTCAAGCGCCAATACCCCTACCAACGAATACCAGCCGGATAATCCTTTTACCCTGGTAAGATATATAGAACGCGAACAATACGGAAGCAAACCGCTTATTTACGGCGAAACATTCGCCTCTCCGTGGGTTTCGCTCGAAACTCCTAAATATTACAACACCCTGAACGGAAAATATGTAAAGCTGGACGGCCCTATGACTCCCGTTTACAGTTCCGGTTCAAAAATGCTATTCCCACGTATGTGGTATGCCGGCGCAGATGATTCTTATGTGCCGTTTTACCAGATGTACACCGACGGAAAAGGCAAGCCCCTGCCGGGAGCGAAATATAAAAAGCCTACATTCGGGGATAATCTATATTATTTCTTCGATTACCAGTTAAATTTTATGTATCTGCGTTATTTCATGTGGAATTTCGTAGGAAGACAGAACGATCTCCAGGCAAACATTCCGGGAGAATTATTTAAAGGCAACTGGGAAAGCGGTATTAAATTCATAGACGAAATGCGTCTGGGAGACCAGAGCGAAGGCCCGGATTATATAGTTAACAGCAGGGCGAAGAACCACTACTATTTTCTTCCTCTGATCCTGGGTCTTATCGGACTATTTTATCAACTAAAGAGAGATAAACAGAACTGGCTCGTTACTATGCTGCTGTTCATCCTTACCGGTATAGCAATCATAGTTTACCTTAACCAGCCGCCTATGCAGCCGAGGGAAAGGGATTACGCATACGCCGGTTCTTTCTACGTCTTTACTATATGGATAGGTTTTGCCGTAATGTGGCTTGCCGACCTGCTTAAAAAGATTGTAAAACCGGAAATGGGCGCGGCGGTAGCATCGGTTCTTTGTGTAGCCGTACCGTTGCAAATGGCCAGCGAGAACTGGAACGACCACGACAGGAGCGGCAGATATACCGCCAGGGATCTTGCATACAACTACCTGCAATCGCTCGACCCTAATGCTATTCTGGTGACCCACGGGGATAACGATACTTTTCCTCTCTGGTACATACAAGAGGTAGAGGGAGTCCGTACGGACGTAAGAATAATGAACACTTCCCTGCTTGGAACCGACTGGTATATAGATCAGATGCAAAACAGAACCTACGAATCCGATCCTGTGAAGTTCACCATACCGAGAACCCAGTATTTTTACGGCACGAACGATTATGTGCAGATATTCGACAGGTTCGACGGTAAAGCCATATCTGCAAAAGAGGTTATAGATATATTTAAAAATCCTAAGATCACAATACCTCTGAGCGATGGAAAAAACCATAATTATATAGCGGCAAGAAATCTGCTTTTACCTGTTAATAAGGAGAATATACGTAAATATAACATTGTTCCGGAAAAAGATATGGATAAGATCGCCGATACAATCCTTATCTCTATTCCGGAAGGAAAAAACTCTCTGAGCAAAACGGAGCTTATGATCCTGGATTATATTGCCAACTATAAATGGGACAGACCTTTCTACCTTCTGCAACGCGGAGCGGACGTAAATATAGGACTGAAAGATTATATGCAGTATGAAGGGTTCGCATATAAATTCGTCCCGATAAAGAATTCCACCGGCGTTTCCTCCACCATTGCCCAGGCAGACGGAGATGCACTGTATAACAGGATTATGAATGTTTACAAATGGGATAACCTTTCCGATACCACAATAAACATAGATTATCAAAATCTGCTTACATTCAATAATCTTATCTCGCCCAGGGATATAATAGTGAATTCCGCCAAATATTTTATTGCAAGCGGGGATACTTTAAAAGCGGTAACGGTACTGGATAAAATGCAGCAGATAATGCCTGCCAAAAATTTCCCTTTGAATAACTCTATTCTCTCTGCGCTTACCGAAAGGGCTGTAATGGATGCTGTTGCCGTTTATTTGCAGGCCGGGGAAAAAGAGAAAGCCTATAAGCTCGCCGACGAGTTTGTCGCGGAAACTGAAAAAGCCATAACCCTGTTCAATAAGGAGTTCAAAGGCACGTTATTATCCGCCGATGATCTGCAAAGGAACCTGTACTATATTATGATGGTATCCGAAGTTTTCGAGAAAAACGGGGAACCTGAAAAAGCAAAAAAGTATTCGGATATGATAGAGGCCTATTTTAAGCCGGCCAAAGGGAGCTAGGATTCCAGCAATAAATTGCATCCTCTTAATTCCGAATCTTTTATACGTCCCTCTATCGTAAAAGAGCCAGCGGAAGATATTTTCCCGGTATCTTCCGTCTCTATGAAAGAACAGGAGTTAATATTTGCCAGATCTATTATATTTATTCCTCCTGCCGGAGAAGCGGTATTATCGGGATAATATTCGAACGGATCATAAAGATTCCGTATTACCGCCCTCATCCACGGAGGGGTATTGAAAATACCTTTCTCTAAAGAATAAGCCTGCGAAAGAAGTTCGGCCATACCGTATTCGGAATGGATATTCTCCGTTCCGAATCCGGAAGAAAGGGATTGGTGCAGCATATCTCTGGAAAGTTCTTTTCCTCTACCTTTCATTCCTCCGGTTTCAATTACCGTAATGGCGGGAAAATCCATAGTATAAGCCGAAACGAAATCCAGCAGGGCGAAACTTACCCCAAGCAATAACGTCTTTCTGTTCCCTTTTTTAAGAGATGAAAGCAGGCTGTAAAGATCCCGGTAATTATAGAGATAAAAACCGCTTTCCGGTTTTCCGCTCATCTGAATCAATTTCTGCGCCATATAGACAAGAGAAGAGCTTTCGCGCTCCAGATAAGAGGGTAAAAGTGCCAATATGGTGTATTCTGCCGGATCCCCGTAAAATCTCATGAACCCTTGGGTAAAACTCTTTTCATAAAGAGCTTTTTCCGCCACATAATGTCTGGAAGGAACCATTCCGGTAGTTGAACTGCTGGTAAATAATATCTCATGCGGGGCATTGCCGCAAATAACCCGCCTGCTCTTGAAAAACCTTACGGGAAGAAACGGTATTTGCGCAGGAGATACCACGTTTGCCGCATCCCTCTCCAGCAAATCCAGATATTCCCTGTAAACCGCATTATTTTTCG
>CAYVED010000038.1:3292-23193 GCA_964449975.1 uncultured Muribaculaceae bacterium | reverse complement strand
ACTGCTCGGCATAACTCAAACGAGCTTGGTTCTGCGCTCACAGTTTGACAAATTCAACACGTCTGTTTTTGGCGCGGCCTTCGTCGGTTTCGTTGTCGGCAATAGGGTTAGCCTGTCCTTTGCCGGTGGAGGTAAGCCTGTCGGAGGAGATGCCCATTTCCACCAGTTTGGTTACAATGGCTTTGCTCCGGGATTCGCTTAAAGTCTGGTTGGAAGCAGCGTTACCCGTAGAGTCGGTATGGCCTTCGACGGAGAATTTCAGGTCGGGGTTCTCAGTCATCAGCGTCACGATGCGGGTGATCTCGCCCATCGACTCCGGTTTGATCGTACTCTTACCCACGTCGAAGGTGATGCCGTAGGTGATGAACTTGCCATCGCTCATCATGCGGTCGTAGAGCGGAACGGCTCCCTGTGCGATGCGGATATTGCGGATATTTTCGTTCACCTCTCCCGAGGCGTGCTTGTAATAGAAATTGCCGGGCTGCGTACAATTGGGGATATTGACCATACGTATACCGTTGACATAGACTTTCAACGCCCGTTTGTTGAACGAGATGGCGAATCGCTGCCAGTTATTGCGCTCAATGGGCAACCACTGAGAATTTCCCCTACGATCGTCGCCCGAGGGGGTTTTCCAAAAATACTCCAAGTAGATCCCCTCTTCCCGGTCGCGCCACCATTCGACATGTGCCGCGCCTTCGCCTTTGCCGGTCTTTAAATAGAAACGGCTCCAGCCATCCACTTTATCCACGGCAGGGAAGTAGACATCGAATTCAATGGTAAATGCCTCGGGCAAGTACTCCTTCATATTCTCCATCAGCGGGGCTATTTCCCCGTTGTCGAGGATGGCGATAACCGTCTGACCGTTCAGCGAGACGATCTCGGCTGTACCGCTGATAGGGTCCCATTGCCCGGGAAACTCGCCGAGTTTTTCACCCGTCACGTTGTCCTCGAAGATGATTTCGTCGCCCGGCACGAAATCGCTCTTGGCATAAGCCATCTCTGCCGATTTTTTGTCGTTGGGAGCTGGTTGTTGTTGCTGGGCAAGGGAGTCTTTTTTTACTTGCGCCTGTTCGCCTTTGTTTTTGCCCTCGCCTTTGTTTTTGCCCTCGCCCTTGACGGCATTCCCCGCCGCATCGAACGCTCCGTCTACGGTCTTATCCACCGTTTTATCCACTTTTTCTTCTACTTTCTGTTTCGCGCGTTCTTCGGCCCGTTTGGCGGCTCTTTTTCCCAGCTTTTCTACCCAGCCTTGGGAATAGGCTTCGGTTGCGCCTCCTACCGCGAAAAGCAGCAACATCATAATTATTATCTTCTTCATACGTCAAAATTTTTTAGTTTCATTTTATTTTATAAAAATCCGAACCTGTCTGAATCATCGCTTCGGGCCAACTTTTTTAAAAGAGTCCATATATTTTTTAGGGCTGATCCCTTCGTATTTGCTGAAACTGGCGAAAAAGACGGAACGGGAACGGAATCCGCATTTTAAACCTACTTCTTCTATCATCGTTCTGTTTTCCGTAACGGCCATTTTACATAGGATATTCTTTGCCTCATGTATCCTCATACGGTTTATTATGTCCGGGAAGTTGTGTCCCAGGTAGCCGTTAATGGATTTTGAAATTATTTTTGTGGATATTCCGGTTTCCCTGGATAGTTCCCACAATGAATAGCCCGGCATCCTGTATGGCTTATCCTTTTCCAGATAATAAATAATCCTCCGGCAATAATCTTCCATCTGTGCAGTTGAAAGCGTGAACCGGGTTTTCCTTTCCTGTATCGGGGTTCCTTTTTTTATTCTGCTGTTTTCCATATGTCCGATGTTTTTCTGTAATGCAATTATTTGCCTAAATATTTTTTGATGCGCCCGAACGATTCCCTGAAAAATTTATTTATACCCGGGCGTGATCCCTGATTTTTTGCAAATTCTTTTTTATTGAGGTCGGTTTCCATTTGTTCCGCTATCCTTTCTATGCGTATTATCCGCTCGTCGCGAACAACAGGTTCGTCGTTAGCTATACGTTCTTCCATGATCTCTATTACCTGTTCATAGGAGAGCAACGGTTTTTTACTTTTTCCATCTTCATCCATACCCGAAAAAATTGTGAAATAGCTTACTCTTTACAAAAACAAAATTATACGGGAGTCTGATCTCCGGTTAGGAGAGAGGGCGCATTTTTACAGGAAAATGGGCGCATTATGTATGGCGCGTTTAGGATAATAGCAATGTTTTTATAGTATAATTTTCTTAAAATGAGCAGATAATAAATGCTAATAACATTTGTTTTCTTTTGAAAATAAAATTATGTTCCGCTTACCTCAGCTTACTTTAATGTCTTTCTGTATTGGGTAGGCGTCATGTTAAATATCTGTTTGAACAGGCGGGCAAAATAATTTGCGTCTTCGAATCCGCATTTAAATGCTATGTCGGCGATAAGTTCTTCGGTAGATGCCAGCATCCTCTTGCTTTTTTCAAGTTTCATTTGAAGTATATATGCGGATGTGCTGTATCCGGTGATAGTACGGACTTTGCGATTAAGCTGGGATCTGCTCATGCACATTTTATCGGCTATCATATCGGAATTCAGATTGCGGTTGGTCATTTGCGAATATATAAGATCGTTCAGCTTGTTAAGGAATTCTCTGTCTGAAAGGTTCAGTTTTACGGTTTGCTCCGTGCCTTCGTGCAGGGCTGAGGAGTACTTTTCCCGTAATATGCGGCGTTGTTCCAGCAGCTTGGAGATGCGGGTGTTAAGTTCGTCCGTATTGAAAGGTTTTTGCAGATATGCATCCGCTCCGGCTTCCAGACCGTGTATTCTGTCGGTTTCCTCGCTTTTCGCCGTGATTATTATAATAGGAATATGGTTCAGTATCTGGGAACCGCGTATCCGGCGGCATAACTGGTATCCGTCCATTTCGGGCATCATAAGATCGGTAATAATCAGATCGGGCATTTGTTCTTCAGCCTTTTCCAATCCTTCCGCTCCGTTACGGGCATACAGCAGCCTGTAATTTTTTTTCAGCAGTTCGCCTATATAATACGATACATCCGCATTATCTTCTACTATCAGTATAGAAGGGTGTATCGAATCCCCGTTTTCTTCTTCCTGTCTATTCTGTTCCGGGAGATTGTCCGCTTCCGGAGCCGCTGCTTTATTACCGGCTTTTTCGTCGGGAATCCATTTTTGTAAAATAGTCTCTCCGTGTTTAAGCGGAACTTTTACGGTAAATTCCGCTCCTTCGCCCGGATTATTTTTTGCTGAAACCGTCCCGTCCATGCTCTCTGTCATTTGCTTTACCAGCGATAATCCTATTCCGGAACCTATATCTTTGGCGCCGCTGTTCTCTCCCTGATAAAAAGTATCGAAAATATTAGGCAGATCCGTAGCCGAAATTCCGGTCCCGGTGTCCGTTACACGTATTACGAGCATCTGTTTTTCCCGTCCCATAGTAACGGTTATCGTTCCGCCTCTGGGGGTAAATTTAATAGCATTGAACAACAGGTTCCGCATGATCTTGCGGAAGTATTCCGGTACGAAGTCCGTTACGATAGTAGTTTCCGCAGGAATAAAACGGAGATGTATATGCTTTTGCCGGGCATATATCAGATAGTTTTCCATTATCATGCGGATATATGCAACGGAGTCGCCCGTGCGCCATTGCGGATCTCCTACCTCCGATTTCACTCTCGATACATCCAGAAGCTGATTTACGAGTTCCAACAGGTTCTTTCCCTGCCGGCTGATGATTTCAAGACCGTCGTCCTTTTCTTCTTTGCTTATTTGGTTTTTCTGCAAACGTTCCGATAGTTCCAGGATTATGGTAAGAGGAGTGCGGAATTCATGCGTAACGTTAGTGAAGAAATTATTGCGTATCTTTTCCATGTGTCGCATTACCTTCTGGTTGCGTGATTTCATACGCAGGGCGTAATATAAAAATCCCGTAATTATTATCATCAGGGAGAGTAGGAGTATCCCTGTTATGAGGGAAATTTTTTTGACACGCTGTTCGGTTTCATAGTTTTGCCGTATAAGCATCATCTCCCTGGATTTTTTCTCTTTTTCGTAATTTACCCTGAGATTCTGTACATGTTTTTCGTTACCGGCGTTTTTTACGCTGTCTGCATAGGCGCGGCTTTTAATATAAGAGTCCAGCGCTCTCCGGCAGTCCCCCTGCTTATAATAACACATATAGTTCAGGCGGTATACTTCGCTGAGGTGTTCCCAGGATCGCATTTGCTCCGCCGTCTTTTCCGCTCGTTTCAGATATGTTTCCGCCTCATATAAATCTCCTTTTGAGATATTTACCCGCGCCAGCGAAAGACAGGATTCCATCCAGTGCCAGCGGTCGCTGCTTTTTTCCATAATATCATAAGAATTGCGGTATTCCCGGATAGCGTCCTCCCAGTTGCCTTTTTGTTCGAACAGCCTGCCGAAATGGTTATAGCATAGCGATATACCCAGGTCTGATCCGGCAAGCCGGTTATATTCCATGGAATAGCGGTAATAGACCAGTGCGGAATCCGTCATTCCGCGCATCTCGAGTATGGCTCCAAGGTTGGCATAATTTATAGCTTGTCCCAGATTGCTGCCTAGTTCCCGTTCCCCGGCGAGGGCTGCACGGAAAGTACTGTCCGCCTCATCCTTATTTTCTAAAGTAAGGTGTATGTTACCTATGCCGTTCAGCGAAACCACCCTGTTCTTTCTGGCGGTATAACTTTCTTTATCGCTGTATTGTTCGCAAAGCAGAAGCGCTTTGTAGTGATAAGTGGATGCTTCGTCCAGAATACCCATCCTGCGGAAATCGGTTCCCAGGTTATTCAACGCCTGGATAATTTCCAGGGTATCGCCGTAAAGTGTTGCGGATTGTAATTCTTCCCGGTGATGTTTGATGGCTTCATCAAAACGGGCGTTATCCCTGTAACGTTTGCCGAGTTCTTTATTTACAAGCATAATTCCCTTAACATTGTTTGTTTGCCTGTAATGCCGGGCCAGTAAGATAAGTGAGTCTGTTGCGGGATTCGCTTTGATAGTGCTGTCTATAACAGCTCTTTTCATTTCTCTGCTGATACCGGGAGTTTCTTCCCGGGTGCATGAAGATATTACGACAGCATGCAACAGTCCTATAATAATTAATGAAATAAGTTTTATCATTACCGGTCTTTGTATAGGTTTTATTATAATACAAAGAAAATATAAAAAATATGACATGCCTAATATATGGAGAGTAAAAATGTCCGAAAGAAGTGCATTCGGACTAAATTTACATATATTAGGACATTAAAATTTGAAAAAAAACCATGTCGCGAAATAAAATTTCGCAATTATAATATAAAATTGTAAAAAATTATTTCCGGTATGTTATCTTTAAGCATCATAACATTTTCATCTTTACTGGAGGATTATTTGAGACGTGTTTTCAAATTGGACGAGAATATTGTGAGTTTGCAGCCTTTATCGGAGTCCGTAAAAAACCAGCCTCCTAACAAGATACATCTGTTTGTCGTGAACATAGAGAGAGAAACGGCCGGCGGGATACGTTTCGGAAGGCAGGCTGTTTCGGGTAATTATACCGGGAGCGGTTCTCCTGCATGGCAACTGAATTTATATGTGGTTCTGGCGGCGGTATTTTCCCATAAACAGTATGAAGAGTCTTTGCGGTTGTTTTCGGGAGTGTTGTCGTTTCTGCAAAGTAATGATCATTTTACTCTTCCCGACAGCGGTATCGGCCTGGCAGTGGAACCTGTCAATCTTTCCATTCAGGAGTTATCAAATATGTGGAGTATTTGCGGAGGCGCATATTACCCTTCGGTTGTTTGCAAGATAAGGACTTTGAATATAGATACCGGTGAAATAAAACGGATGGAACGTAATATTTCCGGTGTGGAGACATAATTGTTATACTTAACTAAATACGGCAGGGACTTATGGAAACTTATAAAATATGGTTTTATATCACTGTTTCCCATGAATATTATCTTGAGGAGGGATGTCCGGTATCATTGACCCCGGCTGCCGATACGAAGGGCTTCTTTTGTAAATACGGTATTCTGTTTAAACGGCAGGCCGCTGATAAATGGGCGGTGCTTATAAACGGGAGGTATTCTTTAAAGGAGTTGTTGATGTATAATATATACTCCGGATTATCTTTCGAATTACGTCCGGATGATAAAATTTTCTATTATTTGTCGGGAGATATTTATCAGGACGGGACGTTTTCCGTGAAGGATCTGAATATACCGCGCGTATGGAAGACAATAAAAGTGGATCTGGAATATCTTATAGATAAGGCTCCCGAAGAAGTGAATATAAGGATAAGTTCCGTTTATAAGTATTACGAATATATATTTATTCCCAAATATACCAGAGAGAATATAAAAATAAAACTGAAAGAGGAGAGGGCCAGGATACGTTTCGGTAATGTGGAGAAAATTAAATTTCCGGGAGTTCCTTTTGCGTTCCGGTTCGTTTCGGAGGATAAAATAAAGTTATCCCTTTCGAACAGTCTTAAATTTCAGTTATGGGAGACTAGGGATGGCGGAGAGCGGCTTATAAGCGGTTGTGTTCCCGAACCTTCTCCCGATGAATGTTCTGTTTCAGACCCTAAAGATGTACTTGCTTCATATTTTTATTATTAACTAAAAAAAATTGTTTATGCCGGTAATGAAAACTCCGGGAGTGTATATCGTAGAGAAGAATGCATTCCCAAATTCAGTGGTAGAGGTGGCTACAGCGGTTCCGGCTTTTATCGGGTATACCGATAAAGCCGTAAACGGCACCAAAACTCTGCTTAACAAGCCGTGGAAGATAAGTTCCATGGCGGAATTCCGAACCTATTTCGGCGAAGCTCCCAAAACGAAGTTTTCCATAGAGGAGAAAAGTTCGGAAAATGCTATAATATTTAACGGCAAAAGCTATCTGCCCGTACGTAAGGATAGTTTTACTTTGTATTATAACATGCTATTCTTTTATGCCAACGGCGGCGGTCCGTGCTACATTGTTTCGGTAGGGGACTATAAAGCCGATATAGATTTCACAAAACTGAAAGAAGGTATAACCCCTCTGATGAAAGAGCAGGAGCCTACTATGCTGGTGATACCTGAGGCGGTAAGCTTGAATGATCCTGCGAATTGCTACTCCCTGCAGGAGGAGATGCTTAAACACTGCGGCTATGCGATGAAAAACCGTGTGGCTTTGCTGGATGTTTATAACGGTTTTAAAGATCGTAAAGATCCCGAGGGGGATATGGTGGAGAAATTCCGTGAAGCTATCGGCAGCAGCTTCCTGGATTTCAGCGCCGTCTATTATCCATGGCTCAATACTTCTATTGTGCAGGAGAGCGAAATTGATTATGAAAACACGGATATAGAACAGCTTAAAACTCTTTTGCAACAGGAGGTGGATCTTTCTGCCGCGATGTCTAAAGAGAAAAAAGAGCAGATGAAGGCTTATATCGAGAAACTGGCTGAAGGACTGTCGGATATAGACCGTTCTACATTGCACAAAATATTCTCACAGGTAAGTCCGCTTTACAAGGAAATAATGAAGGAGATACGCAACATATTGAATCTGCTTCCGGTTTCTGCGGCTATGGCGGGTATTTATACTATGGTGGATAATACCAAAGGGGTATGGAAAGCTCCGGCGAACATAAGTATTGCGAACGTAGTCGGGCCTTCCGTAAATATCTCCCACGAGGAACAGGAAGATCTTAACGTACCGTTAAGCGGGAAAGCGGTAAATGCGATTCGCTTTTTTACCGGAGAAGGCATAAAGGTATGGGGAGCACGTACTTTGGACGGGAATTCCCTGGACTGGAGGTATATAAATGTGCGCCGTACTATGATTATGCTGGAAGAATCGGTTAAAAATGCTGCCAAGGCTTATGTTTTTGATCCTAATGTGGCCGATACATGGGTGAATGTAAAGAGCATGATAGCCAATTTCCTTAACGGAATATGGAAACGCGGCGGGCTTGCGGGCGCGGTTCCGGATGATGCGTACAGCGTTCATGTGGGGTTGGGCGAGACTATGACTCCGGAAGATATTCTGGAAGGTATTATGAAGGTTACCGTACTGGTAGCCATTGTACGTCCTGCGGAGTTCATAGAGATAACATTCCAGCAGCAGATGCAGAAAAGCTAGAATGTAATGACAGCTTGTTAAAGTGATTATTAATTTTTATATTTTAAGTTATGGCAGGAGATAAACAAGATAATGTATGGCCTTTGCCCAAGTTTTATTTTACATTGGAAACGGCCGATCTGAAAGATGCAGCTTTTCAGGAAATTTCCGGACTGGATGTCGAGGCGCAGATTATTGAATACAGGCATGGTAACAGCGTCGATTTTTCTACTATTAAAATGCCAGGTATTAAAAAATACGGGAACGTTACTTTAAAGAAAGGTATTTTCAAAGGCGACAACAAATTCTGGGACTGGTTCAATAAGATACAGTTGAATACTATAGAACGTCAGCCTGTAACTATCAAATTGCTCGATCAGGAAAAGAATCCCACTATGGTATGGACTCTTAAAAATGCATGGCCTACAAAAATTACCGGAACAGATCTTAAATCGGACGGTAATGAAGTTGCCGTGGAAACGCTCGAAATAGCTCACGAAGGTTTGACTATTGAAAATAAATAATAGAGTATTGTTATATCTGTCCGCTATCCGCCGGAGGCGGTATATTCGGGAGTATGTCCGGGCAGCGCTTCCCGGCGGTTTTGCGGATAGGTTCTGTAATTGTTTATTGTTATGTGGGATTTACCGGTAGCTTTTTATTTTCAGGTGACGGTCGATACGGAAGATGTTGCTTTTAAGGAGGTTTCCGGCCTCGGTACGGAGATGGAGCTGGAAACGGTAAATGAGGGAGGGCTTAATACTTACCAGCATCACCTGCCGAAACAGATCAAGCACGGAAACCTTGTCTTAAAACGTGCGCAACTGCCGTTGGAGAGTGCTTTTGTTACATGGATAAAAGAGATTCTGGAAGGGGACTTCTCAGGTTCCGTAAAGACTAAAAATATTATTGTAAAGTTGCTTAATGCCGGAAATGCCCCCGTTTATACCTGGACATGTGAAAAGGCTTTTCCGGTGAAGTGGGAAACGGATTCGCTGGATTCCGAGAAAAACGGGATATTGATAGAAACCGTGGAGTTTGCATATTTATCGTTAAAAAGGTCTTAGAGAGATGGCTATTGTGATAAAAGAGATATTGGTAAAAACAACTATCGGCAAGGATAGCGCTGCCGGCCCCGCTTTTTCAAAAGAGGAGATCCGGAAATTAAAAAGGGAGATTATAAGAGAACTGGACTTTTCCATGGAAAAACGGAGTAAGAAAAGAAAGGAGCGTTGAAATGGGCGAACTGGTTAAAATGAAGATTATAGGGTTTAAGGACGGCAAATTCAGGCAGAAAGTTGACGAGCTTGAATTGCAGATTAATCCCGATTCCCTGAAATATTCGATGGGCATCTCTTATTCGAAAGATAAGAGACTGGGTATTACGGAAAAAGAGATTAAGTTCGAGAGTTTTGATAATTCCACCCTGTCATTTGAATTTTTTTTTGACGATACAGGGATAGTCCCGTTGAATAAAAACCTTGCCGATACCTTAAATTATATGGAGACGATACTTTATGACGTGGAAGGCGATACACACGAACCTAATTATCTGCATGTAAACTGGGGCAGTTTCAATTATAAGGGAAGGATTACTTCTCTCTCTTATAATTATACGATGTTCCGGCCGGACGGCTCTCCTTTACGGGTAAAAATATCTGTGACCGTTACCGGATATATGGATAAGATAAGCGAAGCCAGAAGCGTAAACCGCAACTCTCCCGATCTTTCACGGATCATAGTATTAAAAGCCGGGGAATCTATTCCTTACTGGTGCGATAAGATATACGGGGATGCTTCTTATTGTGTGGATATTGCGGAGTATAATAAGCTCTCTTCTTTCAGGGACGCCTCTCCAGGAATGCAGTTAATGTTCCCTCCTTTAAAAAGAAGTTGAATATGGATTTTACGAATGATAATATAGAAAACTCGAATAACGGTTACCTGGGAACCGGGTGGGCGTTTCCGCCCGCATTTGTAAAGGACAGGGGAGTGGAAATGACGGGAGGAGCGGAGTGCATACGACAAAGCCTGCATGTGCTTTTTTCAACTACACCCGGAGAGAGATTGTTCCGTTTCGAGTACGGATGCGATATACGGCGGTGGGTTTTCGGGAAGATGGATCTTTCTACCAGAACATTGATAATAGATTCCATAAAGCAGGCGATCCTTTTTTACGAGCCACGGATAGATGTGGAAAAAGTGGATGTGGAGATAAAAGATCCTATGGAAGGGATATTATGGATAAATCTCATTTACAGGATACGGCAGACAAACAGCAGGAGCAATATGGTATTTCCTTTTTATTTTAACGAAGGAACTAATTTATAAATACGGATTGCAATGAAGATAACGGACGGACTCAGCCGGAACGACAGGATACGGAGGATAGACGATACCAAACCTTTCTCCGTCATCGACAACGGTATCGAATCGCTGCTGCGGCAGACGGAAGAGATAGCGCGTTTTATCCGTTATTATGATTACGACGGTACATGTAACGGGTATTTTGATGATTTCCTTAAATTTCTGCGGAGTATCCGGGAAAGCGGCGCCGAAAATTTCATCCCGGACGGGAATATGGAACCTGCTCAGGCATTGTTATATACTTTTATACGGCAACTGCATGATACCGGGCAGGATTTTAATAACCGCTGGAGAAACTTCCCTGATTGGTACATAGATAAGATATTGAAAGTGAAAGCTCCCCGCCTGCATCCCGATTCCGCATGGGTGGCCTTTACGAAAAATATTCCCGACGATGTGTTTATTGCCGGAGGAACCGAATTGACATTTTCCGATGCGGATAGCGAAAGCCGTATTTTATACAGGCTCGTAGATGATATGACGGTTTCCGGCGTTACGGTAGAAAAATTAAAGACATTATATTTCGAACACAATCCTTCCATTTCTCCGGCAAGAGAATTGGGGGTTCTCTCATCCGTACAGATGAGGGATGTTTTTAAGGATTTCCGTGAAGGGCAGATGCTTTTTGATACCGGGGATGATTGTTCTCCGGTACAACCTCTGGGGTTGCAAATATCTTCGCCTTCTCTGCTTTTGATGGAAGGAAAACGTATTGTTACTATCAGCGTGCAATTTGAAAATCTTGAAATTGGCTTTGCGCATAAGAGGGTACTTTGTAATCTCAGGCAGAAAGTTAAGGATGTTACCGGAGATGTGTTTTTAAGAATGATGAATTTTATTTTCTTTCTGGAAATAAGTACTTCGCAAGGCTGGACGAAGATTATCAGATATTCCCTGAAAGATGATTATGTACAAGGGAAAAGAGGTTTGGTTCTGAAATTCGAATTACCCGAAACTTTTCCGGCTACTGTCGGGTGTTCCGGGGAGATTCACGGAGTTTCTTCGGATTTTCCGGCCGTGCGGATTTTACTTAACCGCGATGCCTGGCTGTTCCCTTATTTCTGGTTGAAAAACCTTACTGTTTCCCGCATCCTCATAGATACGGACGTGGAAGGAATTACGGATATTTTATTTTATAATGATCTGGGGCGTGCTGATACTTCCGCGCCTTTTGCTCCGTTCGGGGTGAATACCGGAAGAGGGGCTTATTTTACGCTTGGAAATTATGAAATGGCGGTGAAGCATTTGTTAAAAATGAGCGTGCATATCCGCTGGCAGCAGATACCCGACGATCCGGAGGGGATGGCGGGATATTATTCCGCTTATAAAGATGAAAGGATAGATAACAGGTCTTTCCGGGTTTCTTCTTATTTTCTGAAAGATTATAACTGGGTTTCTACAGCCTTCCCGAATTCATATTATTTGTTTTCCACTATTGTAAAAGAGAGGGACGGAACGCCTATGCCCGGACATAAGTTATCCGGCGAGAGCGTTTTTAAGGATATACCTCTCGACAAGATGAAACCTTTCGGGCTTTCCCGGGAAAAATATGAATATACGGTAAGTGCCGATAGCGGCTTTGTGCATTTTATTCTGGAAAGTCCCGCTATGGGATTGGGAGAAAAGAAATACCGGCAGTTATTCCAGGATAGTATTTTTGAAAAAGCGGTGAAGAAAAAGAATGTCGCTCTCCCTAATCCTCCTGCCGATCCTTTGATAGAGCGTATAATGTTATCTTATACTTCTCATGACGAGATAGATGTAATGGCGAGGAATTCTCAGGAGAATTGCCGGTTGCATCATATTTATCCTTTGGGAATAATTCCTATATATCCTAATAACGAACACAGGCCGTTGCCGTTTATATTTTCCATGCCTGCCGACGCCAATATTCTGTTCGGTTTGAAGAATGTAAAAGGGGGTGAGTGCGTAAATTTTTATATCGATTTTTTTCCTCAGAAACGGGAGATATGCAAAGATGATTTTCCTGTCGTGTCGTGGTACTGGGGAGACGGTTATAACTGGCGCCGCCTTCCGGACGATGCCTTATTGAAGGATACTACTCAGAATCTGGTGATAGACGGACTCATCCGGATATATATTCCGGAGTTGTCCGGGAATAAACAAAAGGATGAGAACGGTATATTGTGGCTTTGCGCCGGTATTTTCAAGAATGAGAAATCTGTATCTGCCGTTAGAAGTATCTATATGAACGCCGGAAGGGTCTTCCGCAATGCGGAACAACTGGATATTAAGCGTCCGGATAATTTTAAGATTAATTTTGCGGAGGATTCTTTGTCGGGCATATCGGAAATAAAACAGATAGCTCCGTTTTCCAAAGGGGTTGAACATGAGGACGGGAAAGATAAACTCATACGGGTATCGGAATATATAAGCCACCGCGGAAATGCCGTTACCGCCAGAGATTACGAACGCCTGGCTTTACAGGCTTTTCCAGGGATAAGGAAAGTCAAATGCCTGCCTTCGGTATGTCAGGAAAGCGGGACGGGTAAGGCGGTCGTATCGCTGGCCGTTATTCCGTATCCGTCATGTGATGAGGACGTTTTCAGACCTAAGGCCGGTACGGAACTGCTGTTGGAGGTTGCTTCTTTTTTCAAAACGAGGACTTCGGAATATATTGTAGTGAGTGCGGTTAATCCTGTGTATGAGGAGGTAATTATTGTGAGTGCCGTCAGGTATGCGGATGTTCCGCATAATCGCGCCAATATCCGTAATATTATATCCAGGACGGTCAATATGCTGATAGCTTCCTGGCAGTATAGCGGGGCGGAGCCTGTGTTCGGATATTCTTTTACGGTGAAAGAGATTGCCCTGCGGATAGGCAGGCTGAAAGGCATAGAAAAGGTAGAAAAATTGTCGGTGATACAACTTATTCCCCGCAGGGACGGAAAATTCGATGTGCGGGAGTATGATATGGAAAGAGACGGGAACGAACGGGTGATGCCGGTAAATCCGCATGGTATTCTTATTCCTGGTAAAGAACATATAATAAAAAATATAATAACGGTAAGGTTCGGTGTCGGAGAGATGAAAATTAACGAAAACTTTATAGTATGGCCAGAAGAAACCGCGAAACGCTGAAAAATTATTTTACGTATGGAGCGCGGCCTACGCAGCAGGAGTTTGCCGATTTGGTAGATTCTTCTTTGAATATCCTTGACGACGGTTTTTCCAAAGATCCGGAAAGAGGAGTGGAGTTGTCTCCGGCACAGGGAAAAGATACGCTTGTGTCTTTTTTCGGGGAGAGTATCGTTTCCGATCCCCAGTGGGAAATATCCATTGATAGAGAGGGTGGTAATTTACATATAAAAAGAGTTTCCGGAGAAGTAAAGACCTCTTTGCTCAAATTGAACACTGACGGGTCTGTGGAGTTAGGGGAGAAGGGAAGGGAAATTTTATTTCCGGGAGTGTTGAAATCGCCGATACGCAGAGGAACACTTTTGCAGGGAGAGGTTCCTGCGGACGGAAGATGGCATGACCTGGAAGAACCGGACGTTGAAAAGAAGATGGTTCCTAAAATATGGACAGGTTGCCAGGCTTTGGAAATAGTGGCTTCGGCCGGTATTGCAGGTTCCTGCAGACATGCTATCCTTATTGCGCATGCCGCTACCTGTTTCGGGAAGAATTCCAAAATAAAGAAAGTATCTTCCCGTTACGGTTGTTACGGAAACCGTATCAGGTTGAGATGGCGGAGAGTAAATGGTGAGAGCTATATGTGCAAATTACAGATGAAAACGGTATTGAAATATGGAGACGAGGGGGTTATAAGATTTTATGTAACTTCATTGTGGGAGTGATGATAGAGCGCCGTAATATAGAATCTTCGCCTTATAAGGAGTATCAGGATAAAGCCCTTGCCCTGATACAGGAGTTGTGCGGGGAGATCTGGACGAATTTCAACGAGCATGATCCGGGAGTGACTATTCTGGATATTGTCAATTATGCGTTACTGGAGTTACAGTACTCTTTGAAATTTCCGTTCGAATCTTATATTTCGGAGGATAACAAGATTGATTTCGAACTTATGGGGCTTTTCCCGGCCGGAACATTGTTTTCCCGTTCTCCGGTTACTGTAGAGGATTATGGAAGATTGATAGAGGAAAAAATAGAAGAGGTTGTTTCGTGTAGCTTTACTTTGCTGCCGGGACGTCGTTATCTTATAGAGGCGAAAATTAGTGTCCCCGATAATGAAACTTCTGAAGTCCGTAGATTATTGACGGAAAAAATAGAGAGGCTTTACCATTCTAAACGTAATCTTTGCGAGACTTTAGATAGCATTATATTATTAAAAGAGGTTACCGGAGTTAAAAATGAACGGCCCGGATTCAGGATGGGTCTGCAATATGATGCGGCACAGGAGCGCCGTAAAAATGAACAGGTCTTATTTTCCGCGGAGCATTATTCCGTGCAGAATCATTTTCCGGATTGCTACGGTATAAATGAAAAGGGGATACCGGCGGGAGCGGATCTTATTACACGGATAAAAATAAAACAGTTGCAGGGTTATCTGCTGATTTTCGATTATCTGCTGGCAAATACCAGAGGCCGGGTATCCGGTATGACCAAACTGTTCGAGTTATCGGAAGAGATTCCTTCGGGAGCGGTTCCGGATTTTAAGTCCGGCGCCATCGGACAGCTTGTTGATACCGTGCGCTTCGATGAAAATAATGTAAATGATACGGAGTGCGTTAATGTCCAGAAATCTTATTATCTGGATATGTTGGATATGTTATACGGCGAGGATACGAAACGGTTTTTCCCCGGAGAGAAAGATTTGCGTACTCTTAACCGGAAACGGGCGGAACTGATACGTCATTTCCCTTACCTGAACATGATTAGGTACCGTTCGTTTGATATATTGAAAATAAATGAGAAAAACGGCGAGTCTGCCGGGATAGTTCAGTTCCTCTCGGCTATAAACGGCCGCTGGCCGGGGAAGGAGTCTTCCATGATAAATCTTTTCGGCCGTTATAATCTGCGGGTTTTGAGCGACGAGGATTTTTTCAGGGAATACAGGAACCTGAATATGAATTTCGTCACCGATTATATAGAACGCAATCTTTTTGATTACGAGGTAGAACCGGTTCCGGAACGTACTGTTGAATATGACGATAGTAAATATTATTTATTAAGGAGTTTTATTTATTTGTTCTGGCATAGCGTGTTATTTGAAAGTTTTCTTACCTGGGGGTTGGACAGGGCCAATTACAGAATGGCATACTGGTATAAAACCAACGGTTATATTCTTATTTTTTATCTTCCGGACAGGAAAGAATGGCTGAATCTAGGGCTTTTTCCCGATAAAGATACTCTTATAGAAGCGGCTAATTTGCTTTTTGAGTTTTTAAAGATGTTCGGCAGGCAATCGCAACTGATATTTCTTGTAGAACATATTTTGCTGGGACAGGCTCCTCCTGATTATAATATGCTTACGCTGGCGATTCCGTATTGGGTTAAATTTTATTTTAAGCCGCATGTGTTTGAATCTTTATTGCGCGAGAGATTGCCTGTGCATCTTGAGATACGTTTTAAATGGCTGCATGCGGGGGAGACGTACTATTTTGAGGAAACGTATTTTAGTTGGCGGGAGGCGCTGGCTTCGGGGGATAAGGAGCGGATAGAGTCCGCATCCGCTTTGTTAAGGGAAATAATTAATGTGGAGCATATATGAACTGCATAAGGGAGATAAAATTCGATTTTGATATGCAAAGCGAAGTTTTTGCAAGGGATTTGTATTCCCGCTGGGATAACTTTTTTGCATTGAATTTCGAACGTATTGCCGATTCTGTTCTGGCTAAACATGATAAGACCGGTTATACGGTTGAGATAGAACGGCTTGAACTTGATATGGGCGTATTTGACGAGCAGGATTTTTATGAGTATTTTCCTTTGCGTATGGAGGAAAAACTGGAAGAAGCTTTATTGAAACAATTATATTATCCGCATACGTCCGGTGCGGAACAGGTGAAAGGGGATATGTATCTTTTTGAGGTTTTATCCGGATTTTTATTAAACGGTTTTTTACCGTGGAGCGTTCCTTCCGAATATAAAAATATTTCCCGTTTGTTTACTACCGTTCTGCGCCGGCAAGCCTCCATGCTCAGACATTTTCTCCGGACTTACGGGCATTATACCTCTTTACAGGAGCGCCTGGTATATCAGTTGGATGATCCCGATCTTGAAAAAGGGGTATATCTGCTGGAGCGGGGGAATGCTTTTTTTATCTGTTCTTATGTACGTTTTCTCCATGCCGGATATAAGAATGCGAAGTTGCCGGGAGTGGCCGGATACTCTTATAAAAGTTTCGTATGGCTTGTGGTATATGCCTATTTGCTTAATAACAGAAGTTCTTATTTTAATAAAAAAAGTTTTATCGCACAGACCGTTATGCGCCTGGCTGCCAAAAATAATCTTTCTTATGATGATTTTCTGGAGATGATTACGAATGAACTGGAAAAGTTTTCCCGTTTAATGATTGTCCCGGCCGAACTTTTTAATATATTGAAAGATTTGAGGGCGGAATTGTCCCGGAAGCGGCTGAATGAAAATTCGGCTTACGATGCCGCAGGATTTTACAGGACAATATCCGGCTTGTTGAGGGAAGAGCTGCAAGAAAATATAAGCGAAAGCGTAAGGGAGAGCCTTATCCGGATTCTTTCCCGTCCGGATTCATGCCGTATATTTCTGAGACAAATGGATGAGAGGAAGATCATAGAAATGGTTCCGGTAGTCGCTCCCCACGAGAGTGATTTTATTATCGGGACGGCGAAAGCCCTTGATAAGCAAAAAGAGGGCGGGGCGTTGCAGGGAAAGGCCGGAGGGGAGTTCCGTTTGTTGAAATGGCAGATAATATTTCCTCTCCTGTTCGTGAACCGGGGAGCGGGTCTTAACCGCAGATATTTTGTGGAGAGAGTTCTCAGACAGATTGCCGCTCATTATAATCTTGAATTACTGGATATTCTTAAATATATAGACAAAAACGATCTTTATCTGAATTTTCCCGATAAAGATTTGAGGGAAATATTTGCCGGTTTGTATTTGTCTTGCGGGGAGAGTATCAGTTTGTTAAGTCCCGATACAGAGCGGTTTCCCGATTTCGATTCTTTCTGGAGAAGCGACAGGCCGGAGGCCGGATATTATGAGCTGGCGGAACGGCTTGTTCCGGGAGAAGGGAGATTCATTATAGGTTATGCAAATAGCCTGGATCGCCTGAAAGAGCGTGGCGCTCTGGAGGGCAGGGCTTCGGGAGAATTCAGACATCTGAAGTGGAAGTTTATTTTTACCGTTCTAAGAGAAGTGCCGGAAGAGGGTTTTAACCGCCGGACGTTCGTAGAGCAGACTTTACATCAGATAGCGGCGCATTATAATCTGTCTTATCCGGATTTGCTGGGTTATTTCCGTAAGGCGTCCGTAGGGTTTTATCTGCCGTTCGAGTTACAGATATTATTAACGGAACTCTTCTTGGAGGAAAGGGATACCTGGATAAAAACAGTATTGGAAGGAACGGATGAGAAAGATAAATTTTATCTGGTTGAGATACTCCGTCCTGACGAACATCTTTTTATTAAAGATTATGTCAGGGCGTTGGATAGTTTTCATTCGGGGAGTTTATTGCAGGGTAAGGTTTCCGGGGAGTTGAGCCGTATAAAATGGAGATTTGTTTTTGAGGTTTTGCTGGAATTGCAAAATTCGGCTTTTAATAAAAAATATTTCATAAGGCGTACGCTGTGCGGGATAGCGGCGCATTATAATCTTTCGCTTTATGAGATTTTGTCGTATTTATATCCGGAATCTTTTGATTTATCATGGGGAGCTTCGTTCCGTACGGTCAGCATTATTATAAAGGAACTTTACCGTGAAGAGGTTAAGATAAGGAGAACAGAAAGAAGGGATAATATTAATAATTATGCCGTAAGGGAAGCGGAGAGATTGTTTTTGAGCGGAGCGGGAGTGTTAAGCGTTCCGGAACGCAGGATGCTTGAACAATTATTTGAACGTACGGAATTTATCTCTTTATCGGGAGAATTGTTTAAGTTTATAAGCAGACTCCGGAGATATTTTAAGGAGGCATTCGGGCTTTCTTTAAATAATATTGGACTGATAGAATTACTGCTTCAACTTTCTTCTTTTTACTGGAAGATGAGCGGATCTGAAATTCTGGAATCTGTTGCGGTGTGGGCTGCAAAAGATTTGAGATCCGTTCAAAAAGCGCATTTCAGGAAGGTATTGTGGCGCTGGGGAGTTAATGTTAATCCGGAAACGGTATTTCAGGGTTCCGGTAGCGGGTTGTTTCCGGCAACGGGAGCAGATATGTATCATTCAATACGGGAAAAAGAACGGGGTTTACCGGTAAAAGACGATGCGCCGGAGATGGAGAGCGGGTTTATCCGTTTTATTGATAATGCAGGCCTGGTATTGTTATCGCCTTATCTGCCGCGTTTATTTTCCATGCTGAATTTAATCGGAAATGATGTTTTTAAAAACAGGGAGGCCGTAATAAGAGCCATGTTCATTTTACAATATGCCGTCTCCGGAGATTTATCGGCGGTTCCTGAGGGTACTGCGGTACAATTCGAATGCCGGGAGCACGAAATGACATTGAATATGCTTTTAACGGGGCATGTTCCGGGGGAACCTGTTCCGCGGGTGATCGACTTTACTGATAAAGAGGTAGGTACTGTAATCTCTTTGTTGCATGGAGTTCTTAATAACTGGCCTAAACTCCGGGGTACTTCCTTGGAGGGATTACGGGAGGCTTTTCTGAACCGCGCCGGTAAACTTACCGGGAAAAAGGATTCTTATATATTGACGGTGGAAGAGAAGCCCTACGATATGCTTGTGGATACCGTTCCCTGGAATTTTAAAACGATTAAATATCCGTGGATGGAAAAAGTAATACATGTGCAATGGAGATAGAAAAAATGTATGAACCGAGCATAAACTTTTTTAATCACATATTTGCCTGCGGCAATGATTAAAACAAGTTTATGAGAGAGCGAAGCGGTTACTATCGCTCTGAGAATTTTTTATAAACCGAGCTTTAGCGAGCTATATAACACCGTTGAAAATAGAAAAAGTGTTATAAATTCAGGCGTAAGCCTTAAAAAATTTTTAAACGTATGAAATTACAAATTAAACGGCCGCAACCGGCATCTGATATTGTGCAGAATAAGATTAAGGCTGATAATCAGGCGCCTATTCAGGAAATTTTGCAGAAATATGCCGTAGTTCAGCGTGAAGAACTGGACGATGAAGAACTTTTACAGGGAAAGTTCGGGACTGTTCAGCGTGAAGAACTGGACGATGAAGAACTTTTACAGGGAAGGTTCGATACTGTTCAGCGTGAAGAACTGGACGATGAAGAACTTTTACAGGGAAAGTTCGGGACTG
>CAYVED010000038.1:0-3192 GCA_964449975.1 uncultured Muribaculaceae bacterium | reverse complement strand
GGGACTGTTCAGCGTGAAGAACTGGATGATGAAGAACTTTTACAGGGAAAGTTCGGGACTGTTCAGCGTGAAGAACTGGATGATGAAGAACTTTTACAGGGAAAGTTCGATACCGCAGGTTCTGCCGACGTGAATAAAACAGGACTTCCCGACAATCTTAAATCCGGAATAGAAAATACTTCCGGATTGAGTCTGGATTCCGTACGGGTACATTATAATTCTCCGGAGCCTGCACAGCTCCAGGCGCTTGCCTATACGCAGGGGACTGATATTCATGTTGCACCGGGGCAGGAAAAACATCTTCCGCATGAAGCGTGGCATGTGGTGCAGCAGATGCAGGGACGGGTACAGCCTACGATACAGATGGGGGGAATAAATATAAATGATAATACGGGACTTGAAAAAGAGGCTGATATTATGGGGGAGAAAAGCCGTACAAGTTAATCGTAAACCGCCGGCGGTATTTGCGCGGTCTTATTTAAAAATATTTTATGCAGGGTTTAATAGCATATTTCCAGAAAATTATACATTTCTCCATTAGTTCGTATTTCAAGCAGGGGGGAGTGTCCGGTACGGAAATTATTCCTCCGGATAAGGAATGGTTGTATAGTGTACTTCCGCAGGGGTGCATTACTACTCCGCAGGAAGAAGTGGTTTTGCTGCTGGCGTTAATGCCGCATATAAGCCCTCAGGTATTGGATCTGTTTTTTTTACAGAATAAAGAGCTGGACCGTCCTTATACCGAGTTCGGAGGTTGGAAAGGAAGTTCTCACGGCGGATTCCTGCCTACCGGACAGACGGCATTGTTCTTAATTGAGAACGGACTGCCGTATACTGGCAAGGAGGATAACCGCTCTTTACTTCTCAACATATTGGATAAAGAGCATTGGTTTTATAGAAACAATATTCTTTATTTTCAGGAATATGGGGAGGGAGAGCCGTTCTTGAGCGGAAAGATTCTCGTGTCCGAAGAGTTTTTATCGGAGGTGCTGAGGGACGGGGTTTACAGGCCTGAATACAGTATGAATTTTCCGGCCAAACGTATTACTACGCCGCTGGGGTGGAGTGATCTGGTATTGCCCTATAATTTGCGTGAAGAGATAAACGATATTATATGCTGGCTTTCTTGTCAGCAGAGGATACTTGAGTTATGGGAATTGGGAAGGATAATAAAGCCCGGTTACCGTTGTTTGTTCTACGGACCTCCGGGAACGGGGAAAACGCTTACCGCTGCTTTGTTGGGTAAGCATACCGATATGGATGTATACAGGGTGGATTTGTCTATGATAGTATCCAAATATATAGGTGAAACCGAAAAAAATCTTGCCAAGGTTTTTGATAAGGCGGAACATAATAACTGGATATTGTTTTTTGACGAGGCGGATGCTTTGTTCGGGCAGAGAACGGAAACGCAAACTTCCAATGACCGTCATGCAAATCAGGAGGTGGCTTACCTGTTGCAGCGTATAGAGGATTTTCCGGGAATGGTAATCCTGGCCACTAATATGAAAGAGAATATTGACGAGGCTTTTTTCCGCCGTTTCCAGTCGGTTCTGTATTTTCCTCTTCCGGACAGGAACTTACGGTTCAGACTGTGGCAGAATATGCTTCCGGCTGAGTGGATGGGAGATATATGTGATAATTTGCTGCACATAGCAGCGGAATATAAGTTGTCGGGAGGCAGTATTGTAAATGTTATTCAGAGTTGTGCTATAAAGTTATACGGCATGGATCCGCCTTCGCTTACCGAAGTGATTTTAAAGCAGGCGCTGGTAAGAGAACAGATGAAAGAGGGAAAGATCATACAGGAATGAATTTTTCCGAACGCAATATAATTAAGGAATATTAATCTGATGAACAATATGAAGCATCTTTTTATATTATTTTCTTTTTTGTGCCTGCTGTTTTCAAATGCGGAGGGACAGGTTATCTGCGGAGAGTGCGGTAGCGAATATATGCTTACAAATAAGGCTGATACTGTATTTGTCCATGATACTGTAAAGGTCTATATTTCCGGGCTTGATGATATTACGGGATCTTTCGGAATTACTTTCGACGAGTTTGTAAAAACATTCCTTATTCAAAAAGAGAAAATAGATAGTACGGGCGGATTATCTTCCCAAACCGTTTATCTTAATTATCTTATGCCTATGTGGAGGACACAGGGCGATTTTTCGGATAAAAGGATAATATCTGATATTTTTACTCTTTGTGAGGATAAGAATTTCCTGACGGATAGTATGCAATTATCCGATTCGGTGGAGGTAAAAAACAGAGATATTGTATTTATGTGCGGTAACGGAGTTATTACCGATTATTTTCTTACGTCTGCTTCCCTTGTAGATTCTGCATTGGTAGGATTGTTCCGGTATATCTATAGGCTGAACGGCAATGTTCCTGAAACGGAACAGGTCAGGGGAATTAATTTCTTTTTCCCGGGATTCCTGTTTCGTGAAAAAAGGGCTATGACGCAATTTGCAAAATCCGTCAGCCTTATAATTGATAGCACTAATATTGAGACTATCAGAGGTATGAGCCTTTATTATTACCCGTGAAAAAGCAGGGGATATATCTTTTTTCTCAAAACTGTCGAATCAGTTTTATCTTGCCCGGTTTTTCCTATTATTTAAATAAAAACCGAGACTATTTTTTCATCCTGATACTTATGTCGGCTTTTGAATTTTTTCTGTTGGTTATGACTATGATAGAGAGGCTATGTCCCGTGAAGACGTGTTTAGCCTGAGCGGAAAAAACAGGACTATATTATTATTTATGCCGTTGATATTGGTATTTTCCGTTCCTGTTCTAAAGGCTCTGGGGGGCAATAAAAATAATCCGTGATCTAAGACAGGTTGTCTATATTTTTTTCAGAAAAGAGTAGTATAGTTTTAAGTCTTTTTCCGGAATTTTATCCTTCAAAATTGTTTTTAACTTTTTTAAAAGATTGAACTCCTGTTCTGTTAAATATGTAGATACCGGTACTATCCGGGATTCTAAGGAATAATAATATGCTTTGCGTCGTTTGCAATAGCATATAGGCAGGAAACTACCTAAAAAAGTATCATCTTTCATAGCTGCCATATCCATCTGTATAGTACGGCTGGTAACTTTTATTCCCAGGGTTTTTCTGCACATTTCCACAATCTCTGTTGTTTTTACATATTCCCGTTTTCGTAATATTTCATCAATTAA
>CAYVED010000037.1:0-23606 GCA_964449975.1 uncultured Muribaculaceae bacterium | reverse complement strand
TAAAAATATATGATTATGACAATAAAAATTAATTGCTTTATTCCTGTAAAGGAAGAGAAGTTGGTTCTGGAAACTGTTAAAGGGTTAAAGAATAGCTCATTAGTTTCTAAAATTTTCCTTTTGTCAACCTCCGAATTTGATGGTGAGATTGAAGGGTGTGAAATTATCCAAGTAGATTCATTAAATAGCTCTGCTACTATTAAAAAAATTGCAGAGAAATCGTGCGGAGATTTTTCATTAATCTATACTAAATATACTACTTTAGAGTTAGGATATTTTGCTTTAGACAGACTTGTTGAATTAGCAAAAGATTCTAATGCTGCTATGTTATACGCAGACCATTATCAGATTGCAGATGGGAAAAAAAGTGCAGCTCCGGTAATTGATTATCAATTCGGAAGTTTGAGAGATGATTTCAACTTTGGTTCGGTATTGTTTTATAAGGCTTCGGCTCTTAAAGAGGGAGCTGAAAGGATGCAGCGGGATTATAAGTTCGCAGGGTTATATGACCTTCGCCTTAAAGTTTCGCAAAAGGGCGCCCTTGTACATATTAACGAGTATCTCTATTCCGAGGTCGAGAACGATACCCGTAAATCGGGAGAAAAAATATTTGATTATGTGGATCCTAAGAACCGCGGAGTGCAGATTGAGATGGAAGAGGCCTGTACGGAACACCTGAAAGAGATTGGAGGTTATCTTGAACCTGAGTTCGAACATATAGAGTTCGATGAAAATAATTTTGAGTTCGAGGCTTCCGTAATCATACCGGTATTCAACAGGATAAAGACTATAAGGGACGCCGTAAGGTCTGTTCTCAGCCAGGAAACAGGATTCAAATTCAATCTTATAATTATAGATAATCATTCTACGGACGGTACGACGGAGGCTATCGGAGAGTTTGCTTCGGATGAAAGGCTTATACATCTTATCCCGGAGCGTACGGATTTGGGGATAGGCGGTTGCTGGAATGCAGGCGTGCAGCATCCTGAGTGCGGTAAATTTGCCGTTCAGCTCGATTCCGACGATGTTTATTCCGGTCCCGGTACATTACAGAAAATCGTCGATGCCTTTTATGAGCAGAATTGCGCTATGGTAGTGGGCACTTATAAAATGACTGATTTTAATATGGAGATGATAGCTCCGGGTATTATAGATCATAAAGAGTGGACTCCTGAGAACGGGCGTAATAATGCGTTGCGGATTAACGGACTGGGAGCTCCGAGAGCTTTTTATACTCCGCTGTTGAGAGAGATAAAAGTTCCCAATACCAGTTACGGGGAAGATTATGCGCTGGGGCTCAGATTTTCAAGGAAATATCAGATAGGCAGGGTTTATGACGTACTTTACAATTGCCGCCGGTGGGACGATAATTCCGATGCCTCTCTGGATATTGTTAAAATGAATAATCACAATTTATATAAGGATAGAATCCGCACCTGGGAGTTACAGGCGCGGATAGCCCTTAAAAATAGTTGATTATGGGTATTGGGCTAAGTAATTCGGGTGTAAGGGCTTTGCTGGAATCCCAACTGGAAGAGTGGGAACAGGCTAAGAATAATTATAATGCTTTAAGCGGTGTAACGGTAAAGGAAGTTCTGCTTAACGGATTTCCGGTTAAAGTTCAGTTCAATCCGGCCAGGATCGTTTCTTCTGCGGCAAAAGTAGATGCCGAATCTATCCGGGAGAGGGAATGTTTTCTTTGTGCGGCTAACCGCCCCGGGGTGCAGCGCGGAATCGGGTATAAAGGTAAGGCGGGAGATTACGAGGTTCTTATAAATCCTTTTCCTATTTTTCCGGAACATCTTACTATTCCCGATAAAAAACATGTTAACCAGGCTATCGGGGATTATGGGGACATTTGCGGCAGATTTGAAGATATGCTTGATATTGCCGCTCTCCTGGATGATTATGTATTGTTTTACAACGGCCCGAAGTGCGGAGCTTCGGCGCCGGATCATATGCATTTCCAGGCCGGAAACAAAGGTTTTCTTCCGGTAGAGGCGGATTTTGCCAGGTTACCTAAAACTCATATATATAAAACAGGCGGTGCTGATGTTTATTCTCTGGAGAAATATATGAGGGGTGCTTTGCTTATAGAGGCCTCCGATAAGCGCAGGGCAATAGAATTGTTTAATAAAATATATTCCTTGGTTCCGGTTAAAGAAGGCGAATGGGAGCCTATGATGAACATGCTTTGCTGGAGTGAAAAATGTTCCGGAGGAGAACGGAGGTGGAATATCGTAATATTTATAAGGGAGAAGCACAGGCCTTCCTGCTATTTTGCGGAAGGTGATGCGAATATTCTTTTAAGTCCGGCTTCCGTAGATATGGGAGGAGTATTTATTACCCCTCTAGAAAAGGATTATAATAAAATTGGAGATGAAGAGATTGAAAGAATAGTGGACGAAATTTTCGTACCGGGAGAGAGAATGGATATGATAAAGAACTCTTTGCGGGAACAACCTCAGGTTAGTGTCGGGATAATGCATGAGAAAGAGATAGAGTTTATTCTTAATGATACATATATATTTGAAGGGGAGGAGTTTAAGGGAGGATATACAGTTTCGGAGAGCGGCGGTAAAATTCTGTGGAACGGAAAAGAGTACATGGAATTGTTGTTTATTCCCAAATGGAGCGGCACTTTCTGGCTCAGGGGGGTTACGATCGGGGTAAATTTCCATTGGGAGAGAAAAGAAGATCAGAGGTTCGGAAATGCCCTTAAGATTATTGCGGAGGAGGGGAAACTTACTGCGGTTAACCTTATAGGGGTGGAAGATTATCTTACAAGTGTTATTTCCAGTGAGATGAGCGCTACTGCCAGTCTTGAACTGCTTAAAGCGCATGCGGTTATTTCCCGTAGCTGGCTGCTTGCCCAGATAGAGAAAAATAAGGAGATTGCGGAAAATCCTGAGGGATATTCTGCCTGTACGCAGACGAAAGAGGAACTTATCAGGTGGTACGACAGGGAAGATCATATGAATTTTGATGTGTGCGCCGACGACCATTGCCAGCGTTATCAGGGGCTTACAAGAGCTTCTACCGGCAAGGTGCGGGATGCCGTTGCCGCTACATGGGGAGAACTTCTTCTTTCCGGGGGAAAGATATGCGATGCCCGTTTCTCAAAATGTTGCGGCGGAGTTATGGAAGAATTCCAGAATTGCTGGGAGCCTGTGAAATACTGCTATCTGCGATCTTACAGGGATAGTCGCAATCCGCATGATGTGCCGGATCTCACAAAAGAGGATAATGTGCAGGAATGGATCATGGGATCTCCGGATGCTTTTTGCAATACTGTCGATAAAGGCGTTCTCAGCCAGGTATTGAATAATTACGATCAGGAGACCGTCAATTTTTTCCGCTGGAAGCAGGTGTACGGACAGCGGGAGTTGCGGGAGCTTATTCTGAATCGCAGCGGTGTTGATTACGGAGATATAAAGGCTCTTGTTCCTGTGGAGAGAGGTATGAGCGGGAGGCTTGTAAAACTTAAAATAGAAGGTACGGACAAGAGTATGATAATAGGAAAAGAGCTTGAAATAAGACGAACTCTTTCGACTTCGCATTTATACAGCTCCGCTTTTATAGTACGTACCGAAGGCGAATTTGCGGCCGGGGATGGCTCCCAAGTGCCTGCAGGATTCATATTATACGGTGCGGGCTGGGGACATGGAGTGGGCTTGTGCCAGATAGGTGCTGCCGTAATGGGAGAGCAGGGATATAAATATAAAGAAATATTGCTGCATTATTATATAGGAGCGGATATTGAGGCCGGGTATTAACGGGTATTACATTACCGGAATATTAAAAAACAGTTAAAATGAGCGAAAAGAAAGCTAACGGATGGGCATGGATTCCCACTCTTTATTTTGCGCAGGGGTTGCCGTATTTTGCGGTAATGACCATTGCCGTTATCATGTATAAAAAACTGGGACTTTCCAATACGGATATTGCCTTATATACCAGTTGGCTTTATCTGCCCTGGGTTATCAAGCCTATATGGAGTCCGTTCGTAGATATTGTGAAAACCAAAAGATGGTGGGTGGTTACCATGCAGGCTTTTATTGCAGCCGGTTTCGCAGGTATAGCCTTCTCTATTCCCACCGGATTTTACCTGCAGGTATCGCTGGCTTTTTTCTGGCTTCTTGCATTCAGTTCCGCTACGCACGATATTGCTGCCGACGGTTTCTATATGCTCGGTCTTACCCAGGGAGAGCAGTCGTTTTTTGTCGGGATAAGAAATACATTTTACAGGATTGCATCCATATTCGGCCAGGGTATTCTGGTTATGCTGGCCGGCTGGCTTGAGACGTCGAGGAATAATATTCCGCTCGCATGGAGCATAACTTTCTTTCTGCTGGCGGGTATATTCATAGGACTTACCCTGTATCATAATTTTATGCTTCCCCGTCCTGCGTCGGACGTGAAGAGGCCGGGATTGAGCGCCGGTAAGCTGTTACGGGATTTTATAACCACATTCGTTACTTTTTTTCAGAAGAAAAATCTTGCCCTCATGTTCTTTTTCCTTCTTACCTACCGTCTGGGGGAATCTCAGCTTGTGAAGATAACATCTCCTTTTTTACTGGACGGAAGAGGTACGGGCGGCCTGGAGCTTTCAACTACTACCGTAGGTGTCATTTACGGAACTATCGGGGTGGTAGCGCTGTTGCTGGGCGGAATAGTAGGCGGGGTGGTGATTTCCAGGAGCGGGCTTAAAAGGTGGATACTGGCTATGGCTTTCGCAATTAATCTTCCCGATCTGCTGTATGTATATCTTGCCGGTACTACTCCGGAAGATGTATGGGTTGTGATAACTTCCGTAGCTATCGAACAGTTCGGTTACGGATTCGGTTTTACGGCGTATATGCTTTATCTTATATATATCGCCGATGGAGAGCATAAAACGGCCCATTATGCAATAGGAACCGGATTCATGGCATTAGGTATGATGTTGCCGGGAATGGCTGCGGGTTGGATACAGGAGACGATAGGTTATACCAGCTTTTTTATATGGGTATGTATATGTACTATTCCGGGAATTGTTGCATCGTTCCTGGTTATGAGGAAAATGGAGCCGGAATTCGGTAGGAAGGATTAAAATAAGTTAATGAGGAGCGAAGCGGCTCTTATCGCTCTGAAAATTTTTATAAACCGAGCTTTAGCGAGCCATATAACACCGTTGAAAATAGAAAAAGGGTTATAAATTCAGGTGTAAGCCTTAAAAAAATTTTAAAAAGTATGAATAGAACAATTCTGATAATTATTTCCGTTATGACGGCGGTTTGTGCCTCCGCCCAGGTTAAAACGGGTCTTGAGGTGCTTATGGAGAATAATTTTAAGCAACTTGAGGGTAAAAGGATAGGAGTTGTGACAAACCCTACCGGCGTGGACAGAAACCTCGTATCCGTAATAGATATACTTCATAATGCAAAGAATGTGAATCTGGTAGCTCTGTACGGCCCGGAACACGGCGTGAGAGGCGATGTTCATGCCGGGGATAAGGTGGATAATTTTAAAGATCCGGTTACCGGCCTGCCGGTGTATTCTCTGTATGGCAAAACCCGTAAGCCTACGCCGGAAATGCTGAAAAATGTAGATGCTCTTATATATGATATACAGGATATAGGTTGCCGTTCATTCACTTATATAAGTACTTTGGGTATGATTATGGAAGCTGCGGCGGAACAGGGCAAGGAGATAATAGTACTGGATCGTCCTAATCCTCTGGGCGGAGAGAAAGTGGAAGGTAATCTAGTGGAAGACGGCTATATCTCTTTCGTAAGCCAGTTTAAGATACCTTACCTGTACGGTCTGACCGCAGGCGAACTTGCTGAAATGATTAACGGCGAAAATATGCTGGGTAAGAAATGCAGACTTACCGTTATTCCTATGGAGGGATGGAAAAGGAGCATGGTATATTCAGATACCGGACTTCCGTGGGTGCTTCCTTCTCCGCATATACCGCAGGATATAACTTCCTATTATTATCCCGTATCGGGAATATTGGGGGAACTTGGATATATGTCTATAGGAGTGGGTTATACGCTTCCGTTCCAGCTATTCTGCGCAGACTGGATAAATGCGGCGGAGTTTACAGACGCCCTTAATGCGCTGAATCTGCCGGGAATCCGTTTCAGGCCTCTTCATATAAAACCTTTCTATGCTACTATGGCCGGAAAAAACATTCAGGGTGCGCAGGTCTATATAATGGATTATAAAGCAGCCCGCCTTGCCGAGATACAATTCTACGTAATGCAGGTGGTTGCAGAATTATATCCCGATAAAGCGGTTTTTGTAAATGCCGATAAAGGCCGTTTCAATATGTTCGATAAGGTATGCGGATCGAAGTATATAAGGGAAGAATTCTCCAGGCGGAACAAATTTTCCGATATTGAAAAATTCTGGAACAAGGACGAGGCCGCATTCAAAAAACTTTCGCAGAGGTATTATTTATATCTTTGAATACAGATATAATATACCTCTGCATGATTAGTCTGTTAATGGCTGCCGCCTTGTTTGGAATTCATAATTTTTTCTTTTACCTGATCGGAATGTTTAAGTATATGCCCGTTCATTTCTTTTTTGCTGTCGTAATATCTTTCCAGAATCTCTTTGGTAATACAATCGTATTTGGAGAATATTTCTTCAAAGAATGCCATCTTATAGGGTGTAAAGTCTCTTAAATTTCCGTATTTGAAAGTTTCCGTTATTGCCTGATTATTACCGGTAACTTCCCATCGGGCAAGATTGGATACCATTTGTTCTTCCCGGTTATCATCTCCCATAATCAAATTGAAATTATTTACGATAGAGAGTATCTGCTCTTTGGTAAGGGTTCTCTTACCTGTAAGGTACTCCGTAAGCACTTTGGAGTAGCAATCACGCAACACTCTGTCTACCCTGTCCCTGCCGAACGAGAGATTGGCTTCCATCTTGTTTTCAATCAGGTAATTCAATACTACGGGATTATCGTAGTTAACACCTATTTTAAGATATCTCCACATTTTATCGGAAAATATATCCCAATCGTTGAAAAGCGGAAGGTTTTCATTCATAAACTGGGATATTTCGCTATACATGCTGTTGCGCCCCATTGCATTAACGTATATAACGGCATTATCGGAAGATTTGTTTTTTTCGAATTTCCGTTTCAGCCAGGATACCGAGTTGCGGATATTCCTGGCCTCTTCCACCATGTCTATAAATGTTTCTAATTCATTACTTCCCACAACCCGTCCTATTTCTTCGCCGTCGGGAGATAAAATAAGGAATGTGGGATAACCTGTAAGTTTGAAACGTTTTGCCAGTTCGGGGCCTTCCCCCTTCTCCATATCTATTTTAATGTTTACGAAATTTTCGTTAAAATATTTTCCGGCTTCTTCCATAGGGAAAATTGTATTGGCCATATATTTACATGGCCCGCACCATTCTGTGTAGCAATCCAGGAAAACCGGCTTGGCTCCTTTTTTATTGTTTTTAGCCTTATTCAAGGCCTCCTGTAAAGTTCCGGTTTCCCAGATAACTCCTTTTCCCTTCTGAGCAGATGCTCCGAGCGATACGATAGTCGCAATAACGATTAATAATATTTTTTTCATACGTTTTATATTATTGATTTTAAACTGCTGTTTTGATTTTACCTTGTATAATCCGGGAGATCCGGCCTGTAACTTTTTACAGTAGGCGGCAGCGTAAAGACATAGCGGGGATCATTCGGCGGCAGTGTCCATGTTTTTGTAGGATTGTTTCCGTCTGTATGGGTGATTGTTTTTGCAAAACGGGGGTCTTTATTAAGCCGTTTCAGATCGATCAACCGAGTGGCCCCTATAAATGTAAATTCCCGGCGGCGTTCGTCCAGGACTTTTCTAAGGGCTTCTTCCGCATTTGCAAATGTTACATGTACGTTATTTACAATCCTGTTATCGCGTAATTTATTATATAGTTTTGCAGCTTCATCCAGATCGTTGCCTTGTCCCCTCCTTGCGTAACACTCCGCTGCAGTCAATATAATTTCCATACTGCTTAATCCCACATTTATATAAATATACGGCATGTACAGGGAGTATCCCGGAAAACTCATGCCCCATGCCGGAAATTCATTATCCACGAACCATAATTCCCTTCTTTTATCTATGGCTCCTTCCGGTAAATCTTTTTTATATACGTCCAGCAGATCTTCACTGGCGAAAGCTTTTACGGAAAGACCGAAAACGTATGGGGCATAGCGTGCAAACACATTTTCTTTATTTTCCGCACCGTCGGGAAAACGTTTGTCATTTGCATCTACAATCCTGCCGATACCTTGATCCGGCTTGGCGGTATATCCTTTAAGGTCTATCAATTCGTTGTGCATTTTAAGAGCCTCGACCGCATTCGACAAGGCTTTATCATACTCTTCCCTCATTAAGTACATACGTGAGAGGAAACCGTATGCTACGTTTTTAGCGGGTCTGAACGAGTGCGGGACTTTATCTGAAAGATACGGAACGGCTTCGTCCAGGTCTTTTTGCATAAAGGTATATACTTCTTCTACGGAAGCTCTTGTATAGGAAATATCCGCTACATTCGTATTTGTAATGATAGGGAGTCCGTAATCTTTAGATGCCGTAGCTTTGTTATATGCCGGCGAATAACACCCTATCATACTGAGATACTCAAAAGCCCTGGCTACTTTGGCCTCGGCCCAGGTCATCCTTTTATCGGCGTCACTGGCATCGGTTACTTCCAGGATATGTTCTATTACGGTGTTGCACGTATAGATTCTGTTATATGATAAATTATACAAGTTGTCTTCCTCCCCGTCTGCAAATACATTTCCGTGTTCGAACATGTAAAGGTTTTTTCCCTCTGTGGAAAGGTCTATATAATTGAAGCCGGAATTTTCTCCGCCCATCTGAATATCGTCCGTAATGAATACGGGATAGCTGTCGGATGCTTTATACATCTGGGAGTAATTTAATAACCGCCTGTAATCTTCGTATTTGTTGGGAATCGTGTACCCTTTGGGTTGTATATTCAGGAAACTGTTGCACCCCTGAAGTACTGCGGTAAGCAACAAAAATATATATATTTTTAGTTTCATACGTTTAAAGATTTTTAGTTTCATCTGTTTTAATTATCGCTTTTTTATGTTGCTTTAAAATTTAAGTGATACTCCGAAAATAAATCTGGTCGGAGGCAGGGGTGTTCTGTACGGATACCTTCCCCATGAACCATGAGCCCAGCTTCCATCCCAGGCTTCCGGATTCAGTCTTCTGTTATTGGCTCCCCACCACCAGATATTTTCAATCTGCGCATTCAGGGAAAGACTCTCTATCCGGGCTTTTTTCAGCCAGGAGGTTTGCAGGTTATATGAGATGGTAACCTCTTTTAATTTTATATAATCGGCTTTACGGATATGCTTATCGGCCGCATACCATAAATTGGTAATGGAAGCGGATGCGTTCCTGATATAAGCCGGTGCAATATCTGGATTCACCTCGTCTCCCGGTTTTTTCCAGTAATTGACTATATTCCTGTCGGGATTCACGTTATAACCGGTAGAAGTAAGCATCCTGGGCATAACATCCCTCATAGAATGGCCGCCGTAATACATAAACATGAATGAAACCCTGAGTTTTTTATAGGAAATAGTGTTTATTAAGGATGCGGCATAAGGCGGATTTATGGTTCCGGAGTAGACCAGATCCTCTACAGTAAGTTTTGAAGAAGAATTTACAATCGTTCCGTCTGCTTTATAAGCCAAAGGTTTTCCTTCTTTATCCAGACCTGCCCAACGAATGCTGTACAACGCTCCCAGAGGCTTGCCTTCCCTGGTATTCGCTTCCTGAATGTAGGAAGTAACGCTTGACTGGCTATTCTCAAATCGGGTAATTTCGTTTTTATTGTAACTGAAATTAAGTATAGTACTCCAGCTAAATTTTCTGGATCTGATATTTTCGCTATTTAAAGATATTTCCACTCCTCTGTTTATCATTGAAGCATAATTCAACTGAAGTTGCTGCCATCCGGAGGTAGGGTCTACTCCAACGTATCCCAGTACATCTTTGGTATTTTTATGATAATATTCTATAGATCCGCCCAGCCGGTTATTGAAAAAGTCAAAATCTACTCCCATATTTATCTGCCTGGTTTTTTCCCAGCGGAGACCGGAGTTGGGAGGGCTTTGAATCAGATTGGAAAAATCTCCCGTCCAACTGTTGAGGCCGCCGTTCGCGACAATCAGATAAGGCCCGGAATCTTTTGCTATGTTACCGTTGATACCGTAAGTGGCCCTTAAAGAGAGGTTATCTATCCAGCGGGCGTTTTTCAGGAAGTCCTCATTATTTATTCTCCAGCTGAGACCTACCGACCACAGCGGCTTGTACTGGTATCTGGGATCTGTGCCGAACAGGTTCGATTGATCCATACGGATAGAGCCTGTTATCGAATATTTGTTATCATACATGTAAGATGCATTTCCGTAAAAAGAAACGTATCTGTCTTCATGATCTCCGAATGTGACAGGATAACCTCCTCTTTTGTGGGTATAAGAATTTGTCAGAGATTCGGTTCCCGATACCGTCTGATTTAATACTACTTCATCTATATAGCCGTGAGCCAGGCTTTGTTTGTCATATCCCCATTTTTCTGTAAAGGTAGAAGTATTCCTTATGGCTCTTCTTTCTGCTCCTATCAACGCTGCTATATCATGTTTTTGTTTGAATGTTCTGTTAAAATCAACCTGTAATCTCATAGTATAGGAGGTTCTGTCCTGTCTGGCTTCCTTAATATGGCCTCCTACGGGAATCAGGTGCGTGATCTTACCGTCTTTTTCTATTTTTGTGGAGTTATTCAGGAGGTTTCTCATGTAATAAGACTTAGGGTCATAATAATCGGACAATACTCCTGAGTAGCTTTCTCTCTGGTATCTGGCGCTGACCAGCAATCCTTCAATAATTTTAGCCTGTAATCCCACGTTCAAATTAAGATAATTGCTTCTTATTGCGGCGGATTGCCGGCGGATCTCTTGGAGCGGATAAAAATATTCATCGAATAACCCTAAAGAAACCAGTCTGTTAATCTCGCTCTGCGATTTTTCTTCATACCAGGTCAATTCTTTTCCCTGTTCGTCAAAAATCGTTCTGTAAGAAGGAATCTGCCCCGTGAGATACTTCGCAGGAGCTATTTTTGTGTCCCGGATGTTGATTTTAGATGAATTTTCATTCGTAATGGTTCCTAATACTCCTATATCGGCTTTCAGCCAGTCAAAGAATTGATAAGAACTCCTGAAATTATATCCGAATTTATTGGCATCGTCTCCTTTGGTTTCATTACCCGAATATGTATAGTTTACACTTGCCGAATAAGTATATTTCTCAGATCCTCCCCGTAATGACAGGTTGTGCTGGCTTACAAGCGGGGTTCTTAACATATTATCTTTTATCTGGTTATAGTTATTTCTGTTCCGGTAAACGTTCAGTTGTTTTTCCAGATCCGCATTGCTTATCTCTCCCTTTTCATTCTTATATAGCAAGTCCGTTACTTCGTTCATTGCTCTTCTGGCGTCAAAGTTGGGGGAATGATATGTTTTGAACATCTCTATCTGCCAGTCTACCAACTCTGAGCTGTTCATAAGGTTAAGATATTTCCGGTTATCTCTGATAGGTTCGAGCGAAAGGGTTGTATTATATTCCACTACGGTTTTATCTTTTATACCTGTGCGGGTAGTTATGACAATTACCCCGTTGGCGGATCTTGCTCCGTAGATGGAAGCCGCTGCCGCATCTTTAAGAATGGTAACGTTTGCTATCTCCGAAGGGTTAATATCTTTAATGTCACCTTCATAGGGGGCGCCGTCCACTACATAGAGGGGCTTCTTATTTCCGTAAATGGTGTTTTGTCCTCTTATATGTAACTCTCCTTTGTAATTGGTAAGCCCGGTAGCCAGCCCTTCGATTTTCGAAAGAATATCGGTATTCAGTTTATCTGCTATTTTCTGCGATGTAACGACATTAAAAGAGCCGGTAGCCCGCTCTTTGGATAGCGTCTGATAACCGGTCACGACTACATCCCTCAAAGCAATGGCATCTTGCTTCATTGCAATATTAAGGAGAGCAGACTTTCCTGCAATCGTCTCGTAATCGGCTATTCCTATGGAGGTGAACAGCAATTTGTCTCCCGGAGCCGCTGCAATAGAGTATTTCCCATCCAGATCGGAAGCAACAATAGTCTGGCGCGTTATATTTTGAACAGTTACTCCCGGCAGTGTCTCTCCTCCTTCTTCTGCAATAATGACTCCCCGAATCTCAGGAAGTTTGCTGGCTTTTATCTCTTCCGTCTTTTTTTTTAGAATTACGCCCAATACTACCTGATTGCCTTTAATATCATAGCTGATCTGTATGGGATTGAAAAGTTTATTAAACAGGGTATTTATATCTTCATTATTAGAAAGTATGGTTATCAGGTATTTATCGACATTCAATTCGTCCGTATAAACGAACTTGAATTTACTTTGCCCGGCAATACTTTCCAGGATACTCTTTAACGGGGTATCTTTAAAATCCAGTTTGATACCGCTCTGTGCAAAAATCCCCTGAGAGGCCATAATAGACAGGCATAAGATCAGGAAGACTTTATGTCTGATACGCGAGATAGTTTTCTTATACATTTTTTTAGATTAAATTTTATTTGGTTATTATTCTTATGACAATTTAAAATGGTTTTCCCCTTTATTTTTTTAACGGGAACATAAAAAATATTTTTTATGGGGAATGCTCATTTATGTGTCATTATAGAAAACAGTATTGTGTATTAACCGCTCTAACATGCTATGAATTATAATGGATAATTATGCTATATTTGCATCTGATACAATTTCTTCCCCAGGTACGATCATCCGGGGAATTAAAAATCAAAGCGATTTAACCGGAGGCAATAAAGTGAATATAGATCACATTAATACTCATTTTTCCAAAACAGACCTGAGCCTGTTTGAAGAAATATATAATGAGAATATCTATAAAATCATCAACTTTTCGAGCAGTTATATCAATAACACCGAAGATGCGAAGAACATTGCCCATGATGTCTTCATTACATTCTGGAAAAACAGGCAGAATGTAAATTCCATGGAGAATGTTTCCCCGTATCTGTTTGCTTCAGCCAAGAATATGTGTCTTAATTATTTAAGAAAGAAAACTTATGCAAATAAGTATTCCGCCCATACTCTGAAAGAGAAAACCGAATATCTTAACCGGGTAGCATTGGAGAATCAGCCGTCATTGCGTATTTATGAAAATGAGGTTGAAAAAATTATTCATAAAGGGATGGAGCGTATGAAGCCTAAGGTGCGCCGCACATTTATTTTAAGCAGGATGAATGGCCTAAAGAACAGAGAGATAGCATGTGTAGAGGGAATTGCGGAGAGTACGGTGGAAGCGCGTATATCTTCGGCTCTTATTGTTATGCGTAAATTATTAAAAGACTACCTATAAATATAAATAAATATCAGGATAACAAGATTTCATATTCGGAATGAAAAAATATACATTAATTAAATTTTTTGATGGAGAAGCTTCCGAGGCAGAAGTGGATTCAATCATTGAATGGGTCAATAAATCTGTCGGGAACAAGGAGTATTTTGCCCGGTTAAAGGCCCTTTATACTGCATCGTGCCTTGCAAATGAGCCTGTGAATGAGACGCCGGGAACCGTAAAGTCCTCCGTTTCAAAAAGAGGAAAAAGACGGATACTCTATATTGCGGGTGCGGCGGCTATTGCCCTGTTGTTTTTCAGTATAGGTTATTTTATAGCGCCGGAATTACGGCCTTCGGAAGAACAAACGCTGATTACCGGCATATATGATTCTGTAAATATAAATAAAGAGGAGGTCGCGCAGTTGATAACCCTGTATACAGAGAAAGGTGTAAAGGGATTTATGATGCTTCCCGACAGTTCTAAAGTGTGGCTCAATTCAGACAGCAAGATTACTTATCCGGAGCAATTTTCCGGCAAGATGAGGAATGTAAGGTTATCGGGAGAGGCATATTTCGAGGTAAAGAAAGATGAGCAGCGTCCCATGATTGTGGAGACTTCCAGGGGATTTGCTGTAGAAGTCCTGGGCACGACCTTTAATATCAAATGTTACGATAACGATGATCTGGCCGTAACAACGCTTTATACGGGAGCTATCACCGTAAATTATAGAAACAGCCAAACTAATACAATCGAACATATTGCTCTTAAACCCAACGAGTCGGTATCGTATATACCTGCCGTCAATACTCTTCGTCAATTAAATTATAAAAAGCCGGAAATACAGAAGGCATGGAAAGACGGAGAGCTTATTTTTGATAATACGCCTATGGAGGAGGTATTGAAGATTCTCGAACGTTGGCACGGAACCAGTTTTATTATAAAAAACAAGAATATATATAATTATAAACTGTCCGCACAATTCAGCTCGGAATCCATTGTGCAGATTATGGAGATAGTAGAACTGATTATCAATGTCAGCTACACATACGATAATAATACCGTAACTATACGCTAGGCCGGCCGGTACATGTTTCCTGTTCGGACGAAATATGTACCGGCGGCACGTGATCCATTTTTATTCCTTATCTTAGCGGCATATATAACGTGTTCTGAATGAAACCTGGAAATTTTATATTATTATTATTTTTAACTGCCGTAACCCTATGTAATGCTCAGGACGGGTATTATACCGTGGAGCTTCCGGTTACTTACGAGAGCATAACAAAGGATTTCCTGCTCGGAAAGACAAAATATGAGGAATCGCCCGATTTTGTTGTAATAGACAGAAAATATACGGATTTGTCCGAATCTAATGCCCGTATCCAGAAACGTACATACCGGGCTTTCCTTAAAATGTATGAGGAGGCGCTGAAAGAGGGGATAACACTTAAAGTGACCTCCGCTTCACGTAATTATTTTATACAACGTATTATATGGGAGGAGAAGTGGCGTGAAAGCAACAGGGGGGAAGGCGTGGGACGTGTGAGGAATATTCTTAAATATAACTCAATGCCGGGAACGTCCAGGCATCACTGGGGAACTGAACTGGATCTGATGTCCCCCGGATCGGCATTCTGGGAATCGGATTATGGTAAAAAAGTCTATGCCTGGCTTAAAGAGAACGCATGGAAATACGGTTTTTATCAGCCCTATACCTCGGATCCCGGCAGAACCGGATATAAAGAAGAAAAGTGGCACTGGAGTTATGCGCCGCTTTCCCGTATTTATACTTACGCTTATAAAAAGAAAATCACGATCGAAGATATAAAAGGTTTTGCGGGAGACGAATATCTGCCTCTTCTGAACATTATAGAAGAGTATGTTCTCGGTATTGCATCTCCCGAATAGTCCGGGTATTATTTACTCTTTCAGCCTGAACCTTACTCTCCATCTTCCGTATGTTTCTCCTGCCTCCTTTGTAAAATCGGCGCTTATTATTTTAAATGCCGCTATCTCCCGCGTATTTTCCACATGGCTTCCTGCACATGCGCATATATCGTAATTTCCTATCCGCACTATACGGAGGGTATCCGTTGCATTATCGGGGAGTTTGCTTAAATCCGCTATTGATGCGGCTTCCCCTTTCGGCATATACTCCGCCGTAACGGGAAGATGCATATTTATCACTTCGTTTACTTTTGCTTCTATTTGCGCGATCTGTTCCGGCGCAGGCTCGTCAGAGAGGATATAATCGCATTTACTTTTTTTACGTTCGATATGGGTGTTGCGGGAGCGCGGGCATCCGAACATCTTTACCATTGCGGCATTTAGTATATGTTCCGCCGTGTGCATGGGCGGATACTCCTGTTTGTTGTGCGTATTAATCTGGGGTTGTTCCATATTGTATCCCGATATATTCGGTTATTTATCATGTACTGTTGTAATATATTAATTATATCTGACTATCCTTCCTACCGGATAGAGGTTGGCATAAGGTTCAACATTTTTGCGGATTTTGTTCATAAAAAATTTTAAAACGGTGTTGGGGTCGGATGAAAAATCCGGATTGGTGCTTTTCTCCCGTTCGAACTCCTTGCGCAATTCGGGATCATTTTCAAGCATCTCCCGTCCTTTTACCTCCATATATCTGAGGCCTACATAAAACTCGGAAGACGGCCGGATATAGCTGTTAAAGAATCCCCAGTAAACCAATGAAGTAGGAGAGGCCGGTTCCAGTATGAAAGCAGCAATTCTGGCGAGCGGCTGATTCATATCCACTATAACCGAACCGGCAGGATAGGTAATATTCTCTTTCTGTACGGTAAAATCGGGCGTAAGAGTGAACCGTCCTTCGTACGGATTTTTTGACCATTTGGATTTTGCCGTGAACCGGCAGGTCTCTACCTCTTTTGATGTCTCCTCTTTAAGTATTGTATAACGTATTCCGTGCACGTCCAGCAGGTTTACGACCTCGTTGTTCTCTGCGGAAACAATATATGCTTCCGGTAATTTTACGGTACGTACCGGTTCGAACGAAGTATAAATATGTGTCGGGATACTTACGGGCGAATTGTAATCCTGTACCAGCCAGTCGCCTCCCGACAGATCGCTTTTTATATTGTTCGCTTTCCAGCCCAGGAAAGTAGCGGGAATACTGTCGGTGAAACTGTTTTTATACATCAATGCGAACGGCTCTGTGCGGAATGCAGGTGAGGCTGTTGCTGCATCGGCCTCCGCAATTTTCTCTTTCAGTTCTTTATGGTACTTATTAACAATGGCAAGAACGTTTACAAGCATCCTGTATGTGGCATCCACCCTTTGTTTGTACGGCTTGTAAATATGATTTTCCAATAAAAGACCTATTCTGTTTCGCGCCGCAGCATAGCCATTGGAATATTGAGGAGGGAATATATCGGTTTTAATGCCTTTCTCCGGTTTGCCGTATTCTTTAAAAGAGAAATAAGGGAAAATAGGGAATCCGTCTTTATTCATCTCTTCTTTTAATTTTTTCTCGAATATATTTTTCGACCATTCCGCCAGACCTTTTTCCATAAACCCCGCATCTTCAATAGCATAAGTTATTACGTACTGAAAATCTGCCCCGTTGGTAACATGCACGTCTATAAAAAGTTCCGGATCCCATTCATTATATAGTTTCAGCCAGCACCGCATCTCCGGAGCGTCCGCTTTTATAAAATCGCGGTTAAGGTTGAGCCTCTGGGCTGTTGTTCTTGTCCCCAATTCCAGCGGCCCGTTCTGATTTATACGATTATATGCGGAAAACTGTTCATGTCCATCGGTATTGAGGATAGGAATGAATAAAAAGGTCACCTTATCCAGAAGTTTTTTATGTTTTCCGTGTATAATCATATCGCGTATAAAAATAAGTCCGGCCTCTTTTCCGTCCGGTTCCCCTGCATGTATGCAGGCTTCTACCAGTACTACGGCCCTTTCTTTATTACGTGCTTCTTCAGGAGAGGCTATTCCTTCTTTATCTACAATCAGAAGTGGAATATCCCTTCCCTGTGCAGACTTTCCTATGGACGTAAATGTAACCATGGGAGAAGAGGCCGCCAGCAGACGGCAATATTCTATCGTTTCATTATACCTTGGAGTTCGGTTATATCCGTTTTTCTCGTAATAAGTAAGATATTTGTCATTTTTGCTCTGGGCGGCAAGCGTTATGCCCGATAATGATAATAGTATTATAATAAGCGTGGTAACAGTTCTGTAATTCATAATAAAAGTTATTGGATACACCCGGCCGAACAGGAAATATGTGCTGGTCGGCCCGGTGCAGGTTAGGCGGTGTATAGTTTTACGATATTCAATATGACCTCGTATGCTTTCTGCATACTGTCTAATGGAATATATTCCAGTTTTCCGTGGAAATTATGCCCTCCTCCGAATATATTCGGACACGGAAGACCCATGAAAGAGAGACGCGCCCCGTCAGTCCCGCCGCGTATAGGTTGTATTATAGGTTTGACTCCGGCCATTTCCATGGCTTTAACGGCTTTCTCTACGATATGATAATGCGGTTCCACCTGTTCGCGCATATTGAAGTACTGATCTTTGAGTTCCAGTTTGGCGCATCCTTCACCGTATTTTTTGTTTATAAATTCTACTATGTTACGTATAAGTTCTTTCTTATGAGTGAACTTTTCCATGCAGTGGTCTCTTATGATATATTGTATATCAGTCTCTTCAACACTGCCTTTAATATTTGTTATATGGAAGAACCCTTCGTAATTACAGGTATATTCAGGTCTTTGGTTTACAGGCAGCATTGAGTTCAGCTCCATTGCTATCAGGATCGCGTTTATCATTTTGTTCTTTGCGAAGCCGGGATGGACATTGCGTCCCTGTATATGGATTTTTGCACTTGCCGCATTGAAGTTTTCGTATTCCAGTTCTCCGAGTTGTCCGCCGTCTATCGTATAGCCGTACTCGGCTCCGAATTTGGCGACATCGAATTTATCTACGCCCCGGCCTATCTCTTCGTCTGGAGTAAAGCCTATTTTTATTTCCCCGTGTTTAAATTCCGGGTGGGTCATTATATATTCCGCGGCACACATTATTTCGGCTATACCAGCCTTATCATCTGCGCCCAAAAGGGTAGTCCCGTCAGTTGTAATAATTGTCTGTCCTTTATATTTAAGGATTTCCGGAAAATCCTTTACGGGTATTTTAATCCCTTTCTCCTTGTCCAGGATAATATCTTCTCCGTTGTAATTTTCAATTATACGCGGGTTGATATTTTTTCCGCTGGCATCCGGCGCTGTATCTGCATGGGCTATGAAACCTATTACCGGAACCTTCCTGTCTATATTTGAGGGAATGGTTCCCATTACGTAACCGTATTCGTCAAGGGCAGCCTTGATCCCCATTGCATTAAGTTCGTCTTTTAATAAATTAAGCAGATCGAGCTGGCATTTTGAACTCGGCTGGCTTTCGCTTTCGGGGTCTGAAGTAGTCTCTATAGCCACATATCTTAAAAATCTGTCTATTAATTTTTCCATATTAAATGTATTTATAAAAGTGTCAGTAAATAAATCCGGAAATTTTACATGTTAAAAAAGCAACAACCCGAACCCCATAAAGGCCATTCCGGCTATTACTCCCATAATTGCAATATGGTGTTCTCCGTAATTTTCCGCAGTAGGTAAAAGTTCGTCAAGCGAAATATATACCATAATTCCCGCTACGCCGGCAAGAATTATTCCTAAAAAGGAGTCGGAAAGGAGGCTCGAAAGCAGAAAATACCCCAATATGCCGCCTACGGGTTCTGCAAGTCCCGACAAAGTGGAGTTTATTACCGCCTTCGACCTTTTCTTAGTAGCGTAATATATCGGTATTGCAATGGCAATTCCTTCCGGAATATTATGTAGCGCTATTGCAAAAGCTATACTTATTCCCAAAGAGGGACTTTCCATTGCGCTTACGAATGTCGCCATTCCCTCCGGGAAATTATGTACGGCTATTACGATAGATGAAAGTATCCCTACCCTTAATAGTTTTTTTGAACTTGTATCGGAAGATCTTTTCACGGAAGTCTCCCTCAACTTGTCTGGATGCTGGTCGGTAACAACCTCCAGAGTAAGGGGTGTCACTTCGTGCGGATTTTCATAGGATGGAACCAGATTGTCTATTATTGCTATCAGCGCCATTCCTCCGAAAAATGCAAATAGGGCATATATCATTCCGGCTTTTTCTCCGTATATCGCCGATAATGATCCTCTCGCTTCTGCGAACAATTCCACAAAGGAGATGAATATCATTACTCCTGCGGAAAAGCCCATTGATATGGAAAGGAACCTGGGACTGAATTTTTTTGCAAACATTATTATAGCTCCCCCCAGGCCGGTTGCAAGCCCGGCCCCCAGGGTAAGTAATAATGCATTTATAAAATTACCTTCCGGCATTTTTCCGTTTTGTTTTTATTATAACTGTTATTAGCCTGTTTTTGTTTTAACCTGTTATCAGGCGTTGCTCTTTTCCTTTTTCATGGAGGCGAAAATGAGATAGCAGATAATCACCATGTAGGCGGCTATACTCAGGTATTGCGCTGCGTCAGACTCCTGCCACCGGCTGTTTATAAGGTTTATTTCTCCGAATTTCAGAATAGCGCTTACTACTCCCATTAAAGCTCCACCGGCAATAAAGCCCGATGCCAGAAGCGTTCCTTTCTCTGTCCGGGCCTTATTTACCGCTTCGTCTTTGCTCCTCGAACCTACGTACCACGCTATTGCTCCGCCTATAAGTAACGGAAGATTAAGTTCCAGGGGAATGAACATACCCAGGGCGAATGCAAGGGCCGGAATCTTGAACAGGGTAAGAAGCAAGGCGAGTACGGCTCCCAGTGCGTATAGCAGCCACGGGGCCTGTCCTCCGCTCATAAGAGGTTCTATTACTGCTGCCATGGCATTTGCCTGCGGCGCTACCAGTGAACCTGGGCCGGTAAAACCGTAAGATTTATTTAATATTATCATAACTCCGCCTACTGTTGCGGCTGCTACCAGCACTCCCAGAAATTTCCATGTCTCCTGTTTTTTAGGAGTAGACCCTATCCAGTATCCTATTTTAAGATCCGTAATAAAAGCTCCCGAAACCGATAGGGCGGTACACACTACGCCGCCTATGATAAGGGCGGCCGTCATACCGGCAGTTCCGGTAAGTCCGAAACTTACCATTATCACCGAACCCAATATAAGGGTCATAAGGGTCATACCGCTTACAGGATTTGTCCCTACTATCGCAATCGCATTTGCAGCTACCGTTGTGAACAGGAAAGCGATTATACCTACCGTAAGCAGAGCTATGATTGCATGGGTAAGGTTATCTACAACGCCGAATCTGAAAAAGACAAATGTTACGACCAGTGTCATGATAACGCCTATTGCAATAATCTTCATCGACAAATCCCTCTGTGTGCGTATAACTTTCGCATCCGATTCAGCCTTATTGCCTTTGAACTCTTTTGCAGCCAGTCCGAATGCCGATTTTATGATTCCGGCCGATTTGATAATCCCTATTATACCTGCCGTGGCTATACCTCCGATTCCTATGTGTCTTGCATAATTTGTGAAAATGCTTTCCGCGCTCATTTCCCCTACGGTCTGAGATATTCCGGTTCCCATAAGGTCTATAATCTCATTCCCGAACGCGATGTTCATAAAAGGAATTATTCCGAACCATACAAGGAATGATCCGCAGCAGATAATGAAAGAATATTTAAGTCCTATGATGTATCCCAGACCGAGTACTGCCGCGCCTACATTAAGTTTGAGCACAACCTTTGCTTTGTCGGCAATAGCCTCTCCAAGAGGAAGTACTCGGGATGTAAATGTTTCGGCCCACCAGCCGAATGTGGAAAGTATAAAATCGTAAATGCCTCCTATCAGGCCGCTTGCGAGCAATAATTTGGCGCCGTTCCCGCCGCTCTCTCCGCTTACCAGTACTTGTGTTGTTGCCGTAGCTTCCGGAAATGGGTATTTGCCGTGCATGTCGCTTACGAAATATTTCCTGAAAGGAATCAGGAATAAAATTCCCAGAATACCTCCCAACAGGGAACTCATAAATACCTTAGCGAAATCTACCGTAAGTTCGGGATATTTTGCCTGTAATATATATAGTGCGGGAAGTGTAAATATGGCTCCGGCTACGATTGCCCCCGAACAGGCCCCGATAGATTGGATAATCACGTTTTCTCCGAGGGAGTTTTTCCTTTTTAATGCTCCCGATAATCCCACTGCTATTATTGCGATAGGGATAGCCGCTTCGAAAACCTGTCCTACTTTCAATCCCAGATAAGCTGCCGCCGCAGAGAATATGACGGTCATTATAAGTCCTACCGAAACCGACCAGAAATTTACTTCCGGATAAGTTTTTCCCGGTTTGAGGATAGGCTCGTATTTTTCTCCCGGGTTCAATTCGCGTGTAGCGTTATCGGGAAGCCCCTGTGTTTGTTTTATATTGCTTTCCATCAACTCTTAAGTTTTATAATTAAAATAATGAATAGATATGAAGTACAAATATAATACACTCTTTTTAAATAAAAGAGTGCCGTTATCAATTTATGAACCGGATGACAGGTTTACAGCGGCTCCGGATGGCTGTCAGGCAGTATAAATATTGCCGAAAAGCAGATATGCTATAATTAAAGTGATGATTATATTGAAAATTTGGGCGATCAGGAACGTTTTGGTATATTTAGCATTTTCTTTTGTAAATATCTGTCTGAAATCGGTTTCAAGACCGATGCTTACGAATGCTATTGAAAAAATTGTCTCGCGCAGTCCTTTGGCTATTTTTCCGAGGTCTTTGGCATTGTCGGGAGATAAAAGAAAGCTGAAAACAAGCGAAGCAATTATGAATCCTATCACGAATTTTGGGAAACGTTCCCACAATATTGCCGGAGTAGGCTTTATTTCGTCATTCGTTTGCTTAAGAGACCAGTAAATTGATATAAAGAATGCTGCGATTCCCAGCAGCACGTTTTGAGCGGATTTAATTATTACGCTGTATTTTTCCGCCGTCTCGCCCAGGAATTTACCTGAAGCCACAACCGCCCCCGTAGTGTCTATCGTACCTCCGAGCCATGCTCCCGCAACCTCTTCCGACAAGCCTATCCACCTTGCAAGGAAGGGCATTATATACATCATCGGGATAGCGCATATTAATACCAGGGAAACTACGAAAGAGAGCTTCCTCCCGTCTCCCTTGATAGCCCCGCATGTGGCTATAGCCGCCGATACCCCGCAGATTGAAACGGCGCTGGATAGCATTATCCCCATTTCATTATCAACTCTCATCTTTTTTGAGAGCCAGAAAGAGAAATACCATACCGAAAGAACGACAATAACAGCCTGGATCATTCCAAGAGAACCTGCCGTCAGGATCTCGTTAAATAATATGGAGGAACCCAGGATTACAAGTCCGGCTTTAATATAGTATTCGCTTTTTATTGCAGGTGCGAGCCATTTAGGGAGGCCTATCGTATTCCTTATCAATAATCCTATTGCCACCGCTATGAATACCGATTCGAAGCCTGTCTTTTTTATTATAGTCAGTCCGCTTATATATTGTGATAGAACCGATATTGCGAACACCGCCATGAATGCTGCGGAAAACGGGATAATTTTTTCTCCCAGAATTTTAACTCCGGCCGCAAAAAGCGGCAGCATTATCAATAATGAAATATACTGGGTACGGAATATATCCGGGATAAATATTACTAATGAAAGAAGGATGCCGCCTATCAGCGTGGATAGTATATCTTCGTTTCTCAAAAAGCCAAGATTTTTTATCATATTTTCATTTTATATAAGTAAACCATAATATAGTATAATCTTTTACTATAGTCAGACGGCAAAAATATAACAACCATTTTTCATAACCAAAAAAAAGAGGTGATATAAATACACTTCTACCGTACCGGCAAGTGTAATAATTTGGTATATATGGATTTAAAAGGTTATTTAATGTGATAATTCTGCTTTGTGGAATGGGAATGCTTATTAGAAAATGTAAAAAAAATCCGAAAAAATTTGTAGAATAAAAAAAAGTGCTTACCTTTGCAGCCCGTTTGAGAAATAACGGCAAGTTCGTTGACATATTGAGAGAGAAAAGATAAAAGAGGTAAAGAAAAAAAAAGTC
>CAYVED010000036.1:0-23901 GCA_964449975.1 uncultured Muribaculaceae bacterium | reverse complement strand
GGTTATGACTGCATATTTTGTTGTTACTATTATTTTTTTTGCGGAGTTATAATTGTCCAATTCCGCTTTTGTCATCTCCTTCAGGCTTCCGGATGAAACCCATGCTATGTACCCTTCGGGGGTTACACACCTTGTCCAGCCTCCTTTCTTGTCCAGTAATCTTAGCGGAGTTCCCATCATTACCTGTGTGGCGGATTCCGCGCTGTATGATCCGCTGGTACGTAAGTTTATAACCGATTGGGTGGCTACTCCGTAAAGTTTTTCTCCGAGAACTGCCGGGGGAAGCACGCGGGAACTGTCCTTGAATGTTATGTTTTTTTCTTTAAGTTCTGCAATTAAAGCCTCTTTTGCCTGAGGCTGCGTAGCTTCTCCTTTAAGGACATATTCCGTACCTTGTTTTTCAAGTTCGAACTTAAATACGTTGATGCGGCTGTCAGGAGCGAACTCCGTTTTTACTTCTTTTGCCACAGATTCGAACTTCGATATTACAGTATCGTTGCCGTTATGGGCACATCCTGTAATTCCCAATACGGAAATAATTGTGATTAAAAACGTTTGTCTCATTCGGATATGATTAAATAGTTGTTAATATAGTTTGTTTAAGGTTTTCTTTTTTTCTATAGCTCTGAATATTATATTCTGCCTTTGCATTGTGCCGGTTCGCTCTCTCTCCGGCGTGACGGCCGTTTGTTATTAAGCATACAAAAGTAATATAAAAAAGCGAGATTGAGAAAAACAGGAACGGAACGAGGTTTACGGGGCGTAATTCCCGGTAAGTTAGGGCATACTGCTCAATGGTTATTTCTATTTCATGGAAACTGTCCCAAAAGCAGGATTGGAATCATCGACAGGGTTTTCAGACTTTTTATTCGTTTTCTGCAAATAGAGGATATGTTCCGTTGTCACGATATTCATGATAGTAGTGATTGTCCGGCTTTTTAAAGTAAAATTATAACTCGGTTGTAAATTTATATTATTTACAATTCAAAGATAAGGCTTACATTTGCAAAAAAAAAGACATTATGATACTGGATTCGTTAAAAAGTTTTGAAAAATATCAGACGCTTCACGAAGGTTTTGATAAAGTTTATCAGTTTATAAAGAAAAACGACCTGCATACTCTTGAAGCCGGGGAGTATGAGATCGACGGTAAGAAAGTATATTGCAAGATATGGAGCGGAGAACTTAAAGGGCTTGAAACGCCCGGACTGGAAGTGCATGATTCATATATAGATATTCATGTTCTGCTGGATGGCTCCGAAACTGTCGGGATAAAAGACAGAAGCAAATGTTCTTCGGATGGAACTGCTTATGATGAAGGCAACGATATAACGTTTTATGATGACGAACCTGAAAATTATGTGGTTATGGGAGTCGATAATCTTGCGGTTATTTTTCCTGCCGATGCTCATGCCCCGCTTATGGGAGAAGGGGATTGTAAAAAAGCGATTTTCAAAGTGCATGTCGGGCGTACGAAAGAAAACGGCCGTTTTTAAACTTTTCCGGAGGATGTTCTCATTAGCGAATGTTTTAAATTACAGGTAAGTCAGATGGAGAAACGATACAACTCTTTTGTAGGGTATTTTAAGGAAAAATACGGATGCAGGCTGCAAAAGATTGTAATAGATGCCGGTTTTACATGTCCCAACCGTGACGGGAAACTCTCTGCCGGGGGCTGTACTTATTGTAATAACGATGCATTTCATCCTAATTACAGCACTCCGGATAAGCCTGTAGCTTTGCAGATTGAACAGGGAATAGAGTTCCATAAAAAGCGTTACCGGACTACGGAAAATTATCTTGCTTATTTTCAGCCTTATTCAAATACTTATGCGCCTCTGGAAGATTTGAAGAGAATATATGCGGAGGCTCTTGAACATCCGGCTGTTAAGGGAATAGTTATAGGAACCCGTCCGGATTGTGTCGACGACCGGAAATTGGATTATTTTAAAGAACTCTCCAGGGAAAAGATCGTGATTATCGAGTACGGGATCGAGTCCTGTTATGATAAGACTCTCAAAAGGATAAACCGGGGACATGATTTTGCGGTAGCTGTAAAGGCTGTCGAGGCTACGGCGGAACGCGGGATACATCAGGGGGCGCATTTTATTTTCGGGTTGCCGGGAGAGAGTAAAAAGGATATGCTGGGTATGGCTTCAATTATCAATTCCCTTCCGCTCAATTCGGTGAAATTTCATCAGTTGCAGATTGTAAAAGGTACTGCTATGGAAACAGAGTATGCTTTGCATCCGGAAGATTTTGTGAATTTTTCTCTTGAAGAATACCTTGATTTCTTTATAGATTTTCTGGAACTGTTGCGCCCGGATATTTATATAGAACGTTTTGCCGGGGAGGTTCCTCCCCGTTTTGTAAATGCCACTCCATGGGGTAAAGTGCGTAATGTGGAGCTTCTGCGGATGCTTGAGCGGCGCCTCGGAGAGAGAGATACCAGACAAGGGAGAAATTTCTAGGTTACCTAGTAGGTCGAAAAATTTCTCACTAATTTTCCCACCGTATTTATGCATTTACTGATTTTTTCATACCTTTGTTGATTAAAAATATAACATATATGCAATCACTATTAGCTAACAGATTTATTCCGGAAGGATTAACGTTCGATGATGTATTATTGATCCCGGCCCGTTCGGAGATTCTTCCGAGAGAGGTGAATATCAGCACGAATTTTTCAAAAGATATTATATTGCAATGCCCTATAGTTTCGGCGGCGATGGATACTGTGACAGAAGCGGAACTGGCTATTTCGATAGCAAGAGCGGGCGGTATAGGTGTTATACATAAAAATATGACTGTAGAGAGGCAGATGGAGCATGTGAGAAGGGTAAAGAGGGCTGAAAACGGAATGATATATGATCCGATAGTTATTAAGAGCGATGCTCTTGTTGCGGATGCGCTGGCGCTTATGAGCCAGAACCGTATAGGCGGCATTCCGGTCGTAGATGATAATAGGAAGCTGATAGGTATTGTAACCAACAGGGATCTGCGCTTTGTGGATAATTTGAAAATTCCTATAAGGGATATAATGACAAAAGAGAATCTGATTACTACTACTAGCGGTACCGACCTTGCCCATGCTACCTTTCTTCTTCAGAAGCACAGGATTGAGAAATTGCCTGTTATAGATAAAGACGGGATGTTGGTGGGGCTTATCACTTATAAGGATATTACTAAAATTAAGGATAATCCCAAGGCCAGCAAGGATTCCAAAGGCAGGCTGCTTGCCGCCGCTGCAGTGGGCGTAGGTTCGGACAGTATTGAGAAAGTGGAGAAACTTGTTTCGGCGGATGTGGATGCCATAGTGGTGGATACGGCTCACGGACATTCGGTATTCGTACTTAAAACTATAAAAGAGATAAAGAAGACTTTTCCTAATTTGCAGGTGATAGCAGGTAATATAGCTACCGGAGAAGCTGCAAAATCGTTAGCCGAATGCGGGGTGGACGGAGTTAAAGTTGGTATAGGCCCCGGTTCTATCTGTACTACCAGGGTGGTTGCAGGTGTAGGGGTTCCGCAACTTACCGCTATTATGCTGGCTGCGGAAGCATTAAAGGGAACCGGTATTCCTATTATCGCCGACGGCGGTATCCGTTATTCCGGAGATATTGTAAAGGCTCTGGCCGGTGGAGCCGGTACGATTATGGCAGGGTCTTTGTTCGCAGGTGTTGAGGAGTCGCCGGGAGAGACAATCATTCTAAATGGAAGGAAGTTCAAATCTTACAGGGGTATGGGTTCTCTGGAGGCGATGCAGCAGGGTTCGAAAGACAGATATTTCCAGGATATGGAAGAGGATATAAAGAAACTCGTTCCGGAAGGAATTGTGGCGCAGGTTCCTTATAAGGGGACATTGAGCGAAGTGATTTATCAGTTGGAAGGAGGGTTGAGGGCAGGTATGGGATATTGCGGGGCTCCCGACATAGAAAAGTTAAGAGAGGCTCAGTTTGTAAGAATAACATCTGCCGGTATGATAGAGAATCATCCGCATGATGTGACGATTACAAGGGAGGCGCCTAATTACAGCAGATAAGGTTAGATTTATAGAATAAATAGATGATAAGGCAGCTTTTAATATTAATATCGGCACTTTTATTTTGCTCGTGTAATTTTTTGGATTCTTTTTCAAAAGGGGAAAAAGCAGCCCAGGTGGGGGGCGCCGTATTATATAAAAGCGATGTCGAAAAGATAATTCCCAGGGGGATAACCGGGAAAGACAGTCTGGCTATTTCGATGCAGTATATAGATTCGTGGGCGATGAAGCAACTGATGTTGCTTAAAGCCGAAGAGATGTTGCCTAAAGAGGATAAAGATGTAGAGAAAGAGCTGGAGGATTACAGGATGCAGCTTCTTATATTCAGATACGAGAATAAATTTGTCTCGGAAAGACTGGATACTCTTATATCCGAAAATGAGATGAAGGAGTATTATAATATGCACGAAGAGAGTTTCGTCACCAAGAACGGAATTGTGAAGGCAAGACTTGTAAAGTTACATAACAGTTCGCCCAATCTTCAGGTTATAAGGAAATTGTCGGAGAAAAAGAGTGACGGCAATATGGAGGAACTGGAAGAACTTGCTTTCAATTCCGCATATAAATACAGTACTTACGGTAATTCATGGGTCGATCTGCAGGTGGTGGCACGCGAAATAGGATGTGACCTGCAGGGATTGCAGGAAAAACTTGAAAAACGGGATATACTGGAACTTAAAGACTCGGTTTATACAAGCATTTTACAGGTGACCGAATACGTAAAACCACATGAAGTAGCTCCTTTTGAGTATAATACGGATAAAATAAAAGATATAATCCTCACCAGGAGGAAACAGGAACTGCTTGCCGGACTCCAGAAAGATATACTCAACGATGCTCTTGATAATAAAACATTAAAAATTATAAATGATAATGAGAAAGCAACTGATTAGTTTTTTTTTAGCGGCGCTCCTGTTGCTTCAGGGCGGTTTATTGTCTGCCCAGAAATATGATAACGGGCTTGTTGATAAAACAATAGCTTTGATAGGGAATGAGATGATAATGTTATCGCAACTCGAGGCGGAGATAAAGATGATGGAGGCGCAGGGAATAGCCGCTGACAGAAACACGAGATGTGCGGTACTGGAGAATATGCTTACCCAGAGGTTGTTCCTTAATCAGGCCAAACTGGACAGTCTGGTTGTCAAAGAGGATTATGTTGAGATGGAACTTCAGAATAAACTGGCGGAAATTACTACTACATTGGGAGGGGAAAAGGCTGCGGAAGAATATTTTAAAATGCCTCTCCATAAACTTAAACAGGATTGGCGGTCGCTTTTGAGGGAGCAGAGCCTTACGCAGCAAATGCAGCAGAAAGTTATGCAGGGAGCAGGAAATATGACGCCTATCCAGGTTGAAAAATTTTATAAACGGACGGATAAAGACAGTCTTCCTATTATTTCTACGCAATATAAAATAAGTCAGATAGTTTTGTATCCCGATAAGGAAGCGGCGGCGATGGCGGCGAAAGAGAGGCTTCTTGAGTTCAGGGACAGGATTAATAAAGGAGAGAGATTCAGTATGCTGGCTTCTTTATATTCCGAGGATCCTGGCAGTTCAGCAAGGGGAGGAGAGCTTAGGATGGCCTCCAAGAACTTCTTTGTGCCGGCTTTCGGAGATGCGGCTATGGCACTGAAAGAGGGACAAATATCGCAAATAGTAGAGACTCCCGACGGATTTCATATTATACAGATGATAGAAAAGAACGGGGATATGTTCAATGCAAGGCATATATTGCTTAAACCTAAATATACATCGCAGGACAGAGAAAAAGCTTTCAAAACCCTCGACAGTATCAAACATAAAATATCGGTGGACAGCATTTCATTTGAAATGGCGGCAAGATATTACTCGCAGGATCCCAAATCCGCTGTAAACGGAGGGCAGATGTCGGATGAGAATACCGGCTCTATCCTGTTTGAAAAGGATCAGCTTAAACCTATGGACTTTAATATGCTTAAAGATATGAAAGAAGGAGATATTTCCGAGCCGTTCGAATCTCTGGATAATGAAGGCCGTTCCGGGAATACTGTTTATAAAATGATAAGACTCGATAAGATAATCCCTTCACATGTTGCAACATATAAAGATGATTATGTTGTTATACAAAATATAGCCAATAATCATCTCAAGCAAGAAGCGATAGATAAATTCGTAAAGGAGAAACAGACTGCTACCTATATAAGGCTGGATGATTTATTTAAAAATTGCAACTTTGAGAGAGAGGGCTGGATTAAATAGTTTGCTGTCCGCATTTTTCGCTGCGTTTTTTTTACTATCTTCTTTTACCGGTTCCGCCCAGCAAAAAGAAGAGGCGGATTCTCTTGTACGGTTGATTGAAGCCAATTCCGCTCATTTACAGGAAATCAACGGAATATCTTACCGGAAAGTCATAGGGCCGGCCAGATTCCTGCATAATAATACCTATCTGTTATGCGACACCGCTTTATGGAATGTAAATACCAATATAATAGATGCGATAGGGCGTGTGCAGATCATACAGGAAAATACGTTTCTCAGAAGCGACAGGATAGAATATATAGTAGATGAAAATCTTGCAAAGGTAAGGGGACGCGTGGTAGAGCTTTTCGACAAAGAGGGAAATATTCTGAAAACAAATTATCTCGACTATAATACAAAAGACAGTATCGCCCTTTTTTATAACGGAGGGGCCATGTCTAATAAAGAAGGAGACATAATAGAGAGTATAAACGGGGCTTATTATTCAAAAGACAAACTGTTTTCGTTTTATAATAAAGTCAATATGTTTGCCGATTCCGTTTTTATAGTCTCCGAGGAAATAGATTACAGGACGGATCTCAATAAAGCCTATTTCCGGAACTCCACTACCGCATGGCAGGAAGATAATATTCTCTATACAAACTCCGGGGAATTAGACAGACCTAACGACATATTTATTTTTAACAAAGACAGCTATATACTTACCGCGGAACAGGAGATCTGGGCGGATCTGCTTAAATATTACAGAAAAAGCGGCGATGCCGATCTGTATTATAATATACAGATACTAGATACGGTACAATCAGTCATAGCTCTTGCGGATAAAGCTACATACAGGCCGCGGATAATGACCGTAGAGCTTACTCTTAAACCGTCGGTAGCCCTCTATTCGGAAGAAAACGGGATAAAAGATACGCTTTTTATATCGGCTGCCGATACGATGATATATTTTAAAAAAAGATATTGCGATATAGACAGTGCCTTAATAGCGAAGGCGCAAGAGCGAAAGAAGCTTTCCGATATAGATCCTATTGCGATAGCGGAGTCGGGAACCGGAAATAACAGTACCGGAAGTATCAAGCCCGAGACGGGGCCGCCGCAAAACGGAAAGACGCCGTCCGGAACGGGCGGAATGTCATCGGGACTTATTCCCGATAATCTGCGGAAAATGCTTCCGGACTCTTTAAGCGTGGATTCTGGCGCTATGCAGGTTGCCGGAGATTCGCTCGGACTTTCCGGAACTCCATTGCAGTTAAAAAAAGACTCTTTGTCTGTATCCCGGAACTTACCGGTATCTGGGAAGGACTCGTCTTTGATATTTGCCGGGGATTCTTTAAATACGGTACGGGATACTTTGCTTGCAGGGGTTTCCCCGGAGCCTTTGCCTGAAAAAGATACTACGCATATTAATTTTATAGATGCATATCATAAAGTAAAAATATATAGAGGAGATATGCAGGGATTATGCGACTCTTTGGTATATACCGGGCTTGATTCCATCGCAAGGTTTTATAAGGACCCTATTCTGTGGAGCGAAATAAAAAATCAGCTTACCGCCGACAGCATGCAGGTGGTGATAAAAAACAACGCGCTTACCAAGGCCAATTTACTCTCAAACGCTTTTATTATTTCACAGGAAGACTCAATCTATTTTAACCAGATAAAGAGTCCGGAAATGACTGCATATTTCTCCAATAACGATCTTTACAGATTTGACGCCCTGGGCGGGGTTTCCGCGATTTTCTTTTTGCAGGAAGACAGTATTATTACGGTAATGAACCAGAAAGAGAGCAAGATGCTTTCGGTAAAGATCAAGGACAGGCAGGTGCAAAAATTAAAATATATAGAGCAGATAAAGAATGACGCCCATCCCGTGTTCGGTCTTCCTCCGGATCAGCAGAAACTCAGAGGATTCGACTGGAGAGCTTCAGAGCGGCCTAAGGACAGAAGGGATGTCACCGACAGAAATATAAAAAAATCCCGGCGTAACGTTATAAAGAGTATTCCGTATCCGGATTATGAATATACCGGGATATATTTCCCGCAAAGAAGAGATTCCATAATAGCGTATAAGGATTTTACGGATTCGTTAAGGATTGCCAGGGCGAGGGCGGCTGAGGAGGAGCGTATGCGTAAAGAGCGGGAGAGGCTTATGAAAGAAAAAGACTCTGTAAGTTCCGTAATGCCGGCGGATTCGGCCGGAATAAAAGATACTTCCCGGCAGGCTCTTAATGCCGTTGAAGCGGACAGGTCTGTTTCCGGGGATATAACTCCCGATAACTCTGTGACGGATAAGAAACTTGCGAAAAGAGAACCGAGAAAAGTGGAAAAACGGTTGAAACGTGAGCAAAAAAGGCTGGAAAAAAAGAAAATAAGGCTTGAAAAGAAAAAGATAAGACAGGAACGGCTGAAAAGCCGGAAAGAAAAAAGAAACGGGCCGGAGCCTGTCAGTTCAAATTAGAAACTGTTTTGATTTTCTACAAACATTTTCCTATTTATTACCGGATATTGGTTATAGTTCATGTTTTGAGTAATTTCTCGTGCCGGCTCTATTCTTTTATTCGTCAGACGGCTCGCTATCTTCCTTGTAAAACGGTAAGATCTGTCCCGTATAAAATCCGGACTGTGCAGCATACCTGTATCTCTGGAATCTTCTTCCGTTCGGACATGCGGCAGGTGCAAAAAACATGAAACAAAAATGCTATTTTCCGGAAAGTCTGATGCCGGGGACTGTGTAATAAATACAATTCCGGCATCTTATAAATATAAGTTAGAATATAAGCGGTTATGCGAAGAATTTAAAATAAATTTTGGTTTTTATATAACAAAATGTTATAAATACAGATGTTTTAACATTTTTTCTATTTTACAACTTTTTATCGTGAAAGTTGGTGAAAAACTAAAAAATACATCTCTGAGTGATATTTTTCTCTGAAAAAAGAAACAATGTTGTGATAAAATACTTATATTTGGAAAGCTAAAATAAGTAATATTAAACAAAATAATTATAAAAACAGCCTATGGCCCGGATTCTCTCTATAAAGGCATTCCTGCCGCATTATAATTATATAGGTAAGTTACATAGTGTTTTTATTTTTTCAGAACATTAGAGTCTTAACGGGGAATTCCCGTTTCCCCCATGATCTTACATAATACCAAAAACAGATGTGAAAATTAATAAACCATTGAATTAACTATTTTAAATTAAAATCTATGAAAAAATCCATTCTATTTTTGCTCGCGGCGTTATGTTCAACATATATGCTGGCGCAAACCAAAGTTACCGGTACGGTAACCAGTGCGGACGACGGACAGCCTATCCCGTTTTGCAACCTGCAGGTTAAAGGAACATCGACAGGTGAGTATACCGACGAAAACGGTAAATACTCGATAATCGTTCCTCAAGACGGAGTGCTTATTTTTTCTACTATAGGTTTTGTTGCGCAGGAAATTCCTGTATCCGGCAGGGCTGTTATTAACGTAGCTCTCAAAACGGATGCTATAGCCCTGGACGAAACCATAGTGGTAGCATACGGTACTGCTAAAAGGGGTACCTATACGGGAGCCGCATCTCTGGTAAAAAATGATGCTATTAAGGATATGCCCGCTACTTCGTTTGAGAATGCTCTTTCCGGAAAAGTTGCCGGATTACAGATTACCCAATCTTCCGGCCAGGCAGGTTCCGTTTCAAATATCCGTATCAGGGGTATCGGTTCCATGAATGCGTCCAATGAACCGTTATATGTTATCGACGGAGTTCCTATGTCTTCCGGAAATGTCGGACAGATGAGCGACTATATTATCAGTACGAATAATATAATGAGTTTGCTTAATCCGAATGATATTGAATCCGTAACCGTACTTAAAGATGCGGCAGCCTCTGCGTTGTACGGTTCGAGAGCGGCGAACGGAGTTATTATGATTACTACCAAGAAAGGCAGGATAGGTAAGCCGACGGTTACTCTAAAAGCATCTGTAGGTTTTACTCCTTCGTGGGCGACAAAGAACTATGAAATTGCCAGTGTGGAGGATAATGTCGCCATGTTATATGAGATTTTTCATGATAGCGAGACCGCAACAGGGCACCCGGATTCCGAAGGCAATGCTTTTGCATTATCCAAGTTGAATAAGGCGTTCGGGAAACACGGATATAAGTTTACTACAGATGGTACCGGTCGTTATGCTCCTATTACCATTGGCGTACTGGAAGGAGCGGAAGACAGATTAAATAATTATTATAACTGGGAAGACGCCCTATTTAAAACCGCGGTATTCCAGTCTTACGATCTTTCGGTTAGCGGCGGCAGCGAGCAAACTTCTTATTATTCCTCCATAGCCTATACCAAAGATAAAGGACGGGCTATCGATAATAAACTCAGCCGTATTTCGGGACGCCTTAATTTAAATCAGAAGGTTGGAAAATATGTTGAGTTTATGACGAATGTAAATCTGGCAAATATGGACAAATCGGGATATAATGATACGCGGAGTTTAGGATCTAATTATTTTATGCAAACGCGGAACCTGTTATGGGGATTGTATCATCCTACTGATTATAAGACCGGAGAACCGTTTACGGATAGATACGGCAGTTTAGCTTATAACTCTTTATATTACAGGAATGAGTGGGATAATAAGGCCTCTACATTTAAAGTTCAGGCGAGCGAGGCGATAACCGTAAAAATATTGCCGGAACTTATCGCAAAAACTATTTTCTCATATGATTACACTAATACGCTTGATCATATTTATTATAGCCGTCAGCATTTTAATTCTCCATCTATAGGAGAGGTAACAGAACTTGCTACCAAATCTTCAAAATGGGTATCCTCTACAACGGTTAATTATAATAAAGAGTTTGCGAAAAAGCATAATGTTAATTTATTGGTCGGGTTTGAAGCCGAAGAAAATAAAACCGTATATCAAAGGGCGGCAGGTTCCATATTACCGTCCAGTTCTTTGCATACGGTCTCTACCGCAGGTTCTTTAAATGCTTCCGGATATTTCTGGGGCAATACCATGGTATCCGTTTTATCCAAAGCGGAATATAATTATGACGGCAGATATTTTGTTTCCGGGTCTTACAGAAGGGACGGTTCGTCTAAGCTGGGCCCTGATTCCAGATGGGGTAACTTCTGGTCGGTTGCAGGCTCCTGGAAAATAAATAACGAAAATTTTTTAAGAGGCGTAGATGCCATAAGCAATTTAAGGGTAAGGGCTTCCTATGGTGTGAACGGAACGCTTCCTACCAACAATTACGGGTGGAGGAACCTTATTTCCTATTCTACCAAATATATGGGGCAACCCGGGGCGTCCGTCAGTACGTTAGCGGATAAAGATTTATCCTGGGAAACGAATTATACGACGAACATTGCTCTGGAGTTTGGTTTATGGGATCAGAGATTGTATGGTACGGTAGAGTATTTTAACAGGGATTCCAAAGATTTATTGCAGGATGTTCCTATTTCTACCGTAACCGGTTTCGGTTCTACATTAAGAAATATAGGTAAAATCAATAACAGAGGTCTGGAAGTTGAATTGGGCGGAGATATTATTAGAAATAAAGATTTGGTATGGGATGTGAGTCTGACAGCTACTTTCCTTAAATCGGAAGTGAAAACTTTATACGGAGGGGAAGATATTGTCTGGAACGATCCGACCGGAGGAGACAACAGAGCCTTATTTATATACAGGGAGGGCGAGCAAGTATTATCGTTTTACGGAAAAGAATGGGGCGGGGTAGATCCTGCCAACGGTAAGAACGTATGGATAGTTAATGATGAAAAAGATCCTATGAAGGGCGATTTTGTATATAACGGTAAGGGTGCTACATATAATTATAAGGCTGCGAACCAGAAAATAATAGGGACTGCTACTCCAAAAGTATACGGGGGCTTTAATACGAGCGTAACCTGGAAAGGCTTGTCTTTAGGCTTGAATTTTATTTATAAACTCGGAGCAAAGCTATATGACGGTGCGGAAAAGGATATTGATGATGACGGGTATTACTGGGAAAGAATCAGGTCTGCCAACGTAGCAAAAAACAGATGGATAACTCCGGGACAATCTACCAATATCCCGAGGCTTTCCGGATTGGATTTAAGAGATCCTATGGAGTCCAGTACCCGCCATTTGCATGCCGGCGATTTTTTAAGGTTGAAAACGATTTCACTGGGCTATACTTTACCGAGAAATATTGTTTCTAAGATAGGACTAAGCAATGCCCGCGTCTATTTTAACGGAACCAATTTATTAACATGGGCGGCATATAAGGAGGTTGATCCGGAGGTGAATACTTACGGAACACGCGGCTGGGAGACTCCTTTCGGAAAAACATATACATTTGGTGTAGAACTTAGTTTCTAATATAAAACGGAATTTAACGATGAAAACATTAAAAAATATAATTTTAACGCTATTGAGCATTATAATGCTCTCGTCCTGCGATGATTTTTTAAACAGGGAACCTTCGAACTATGGTGACGCCGAAACTGCTGTAAAGACGGCGGCCGATGTTGATGTGATGATAAACGGACTGAATAGAAACCTTACAAGCATGTCATATTACGGCAGGAATATGTTCCTTTACGGAGATGCTAAAGGCGGAGATTTGACTATCGTATCCCAGGGACGGGGATATGACGGGTTATTTACTTTTAATCATGCTGCGAACAGCGGGAACTATTCCGGATTCTGGACCGTAGGATATGATTGTATTATGCAGGTCAATACTCTTTTACAGAATATTGCAAAATTGAAAAACGAGGGAAGTACCGAAAATTTCGATAGTCAACTCGCCCAGCTTATGACAACCAGAGCCTTGGTGTATTATGACCTGGTGCGTTTATATGGAAAACCGTATGATATGGATAAAACTTCGTACGGCGTCCCTAATGTGATAAAAGTATTGTCTGCATCGGATAAACCAGGACGGGATAAAGTTGAGGATAATTATACTCAGATCGTAAAAGACCTTACGGAAGCCGCTCCGCTTTTTAATAAGAATGTTCATAAAAACGGATATGTAAACTATTATGCGAACAGGGCTATTTTAGCCAGAGTGTATATGGATATGAAAAAGTATCCGGAGGCCCTTGCATTGGCCGAAGAGATTATGGCTTCTCCGAAGTTCGATTTGTACACAAACGGCGAATGGGTAGATTCATGGAAAAAACAATTCGGGAAAGAATCTATCTTTGAGTTGGGAATATTTGATAATGAGGCCGATGCGGGTAACAGCTCTTTAGGAGCCTGTTATAGTCGCGGAAAAGATTTAAGTTCGAGGGTACTGGGTTATTTTGTGGCAAGTTCTTATTTTCTTGAGAGATTGGGTGAAGATCCCGGCGATATAAGATGGGGAATTATGTCTTATGATGAGAAATCCAAAACACGTATGGGTGCTTGTTATAAATATCTCGGGAGCGTAGCCAAAGAGGGAGATGGCAAGGCTTCGAAGACTGCTGTTAATGTTAAGGTTATACGATTGTCCGAGATTTATTTAATAGCGGCGGAGGCAGCCCTGATGCAGCCGGCTCCGGATAAAACGAAAGCTAAGAACTATCTGAACCGGATAAGGAAACGTTCTCCCGGTCTTCTCCCGGCAACTGAAACTACCGTATCTTTGGAGATGATATTTAACGAAAAAAGCAAAGAGTTCTACGGCGAAGGACAGAGATTTTTCGATTTAATCAGAACGAATCAGACGATTACCTTTGATGATGAAACTCCGGATGTCGCTACAAGCCTCAGGCCTAATAAAATCGACAGGACATTCGAGAAATGTATTCTTCCTATAAGCCAGTCCGAGTGTAATGCTAACAGTACTATAGCGTCCCAGCAAAATCCGGGATATTAACCCGGGGTTATTTGGAAATTATGAAAAATGCGGGCGTTTGCGGATTTATTCCGCGGCGCCCGTTTTGTATTTACTTACTAAAAAGCAGTGACCTGCCAATGCTCCGGAATGTATTTTGAAATTGCAGAAGGCTGTAAAATATTTATCAGTTATTGGATTTTAATTTCTATATTTGTCTTATGTGTCTTAATTTGTAATACAATTAATAATCTAAACATATATGACGTTTAATATAGATAATAAAATTCACGGACTGGCGGATGTTGAGCATTTGCTTGCGGATGATGCACGGATAGTTCTCGGAAAAGAGGCTTGTGCAAGAATTACTAAATGCAGGGAGTATCTGGATAACAGAATGAAAACCCAGAAGGAACCGATTTACGGGATTACTACCGGATTCGGTTCTTTGTGTAATGTTTCGGTAGAAAAAGATGAATTGAGCCAGCTACAGAAGAACCTTGTTATGTCGCACGCATGTTCGATAGGAGAAGAGGTTCCCCAGGAGATAGTTAAGCTGATGATGGCTTTTAAAATAAAATCCCTCTCTTACGGATATTCCGGAGTACAGTTGATAACCGTGCAAAGGCTTACCGATATGTTTAATAACGGTGTCTGGCCCGTGGTATATCAGCAGGGTTCCCTGGGTGCTTCGGGAGACCTGGCTCCGCTGGCGAATATGTGCCTTCCGCTTCTGGGACTGGGAGAGGTGAATTATAACGGTAAAAAATATCCTGCGGCCGAAATTAATGCGAAATTCGGATGGGAGCCTGTGACTATGGCCAGCAAGGAGGGACTGGCCCTGCTTAACGGTACGCAGTTTATGCTCTCTTTCGCAATATGGAACCTTATAAAAGCAAAAAAACTCTCTGCTCTCGCCGATAAAATCGCAGCTCTTTCCATTGATGCGTTTGACGGCAGAAAGGAGCCTTTTACTCCGGGGGTACATGCAATAAGGCCGCATAAAGGACAGATGGAAACGGCTTGTACCGTTTTGCAATATCTTGAAGGAAGCCAGATAATATCGCAGCCTAAGCAGCATGTGCAGGATCCTTATTCATTCAGATGCGTTCCCCAGGTGCACGGAGCTACAAAAGATGCGCTTGCGCATATAGAAACCGTATTTGTTACGGAGCTTAACAGCGCTACGGATAATCCTTCCGTTCTTCCCGACGAAGATATGATCGTTTCGGCCGGCAATTTTCACGGACAGCCGTTGGCGATTCATCTGGATTTCCTTGCCATAGCGATTTCGGAGATAGGAAGTATATCGGAGAGACGTACTTACCAGCTTATATCGGGAAAAAGAGGGCTTCCCTCTTTCCTTGTTGCGAAACCGGGGTTGAATTCCGGTTTTATGATTCCGCAATATGCCCAGGCAAGCGTAGTCAGCCAGAATAAGATGTTGTGTATGCCTAACAGCGTGGATACCATAGATTCATCCCAGGGACAGGAGGATCATGTAAGTATGGGGGCGAATGCCGCCACGAAATGTTACAGGGTTGTAAATAACGTGGAAACCATTCTTGCCATAGAGTTGTTTAACGCAGCCCAGGCGCTTGAGTTTAGAAGACCTCTCAAGAGTTCTCCGGCTATCGAAGATTTTGTGTCCCGATACCGTAAGGTTGTGAACTTTGTAGATGTGGATGAGGTTATGTATATCCATATAAATAAATCCAAAGAGTTTTTAAGGGATTTGAAATGAATGATTCCGTAATTATGAGTGAATTGCTTATAATAAATATCAAAGGCCTCGTACAGGCCGGAGAGGATATTATTCTCCGCCGCGGCCGGGAAATGGCAGAGTTGCCGGTAATAGAAGACGCCTTTCTTTATATTAAAGACGGGGTTATTTCCGATTACGGCAGGATGCGGGAGATTCCTTCAGTTCTGGAAGATATGATAAAGGAAGGGGATCCGCATGCCGAGCCGGAACGTATAGTGCTTGATGCGCGCGGGCGTTATGTATTCCCTTCTTTCTGTGATTCCCATACTCATCTGGTTTATGCCGGAAGCCGCGAACAGGAGTTTGTGGATAAGATAAAAGGTCTCAGTTATCAGGAGATAGCAAAAAGGGGAGGCGGTATTCTCAATTCGTCCCGATTATTGCATGATACGCCGGAGGAAGAGCTGTACCGGAGTGCTGCAAAGAGGGTGAAAGAGATTATGGCAACCGGAACCGGGGCCGTTGAGATAAAGAGCGGCTATGGTTTGAGCGTGGAAGACGAACTTAAAATGCTACGGGTCATAAAAAGATTGAAAGAGACAATGCCGGTGACAATAAAATCTACTTTCCTGGGGGCGCATGCCTATCCTGCCGGATATGCGGATAACCACGGCGGATATGTGGACGAGATTATAAATGATATGATACCCGTTATCGCCGCCGAAGGTCTTGCGGAATATATAGATGTTTTTTGCGAAGAGGGATTCTTTTCCGTTGAAGATACGGACAGGATATTGAATGCCGGCATGAAATACGGTCTGAGGGCGAAAGTGCATGCCAACCAAATGGGATTTTCGGGAGGGGTGCAGGTAGGCGTGAAATATAACGCCGTTAGCGTAGATCATCTGGAAAGTACGGGAGAAAAAGAGTTCGAGGCTCTTAGAAACAGCGGAACCATTGCTACCATGTTGCCCGGCGCAACTTTCTTCCTTAATATGCAATATGCTCCGGCACGTAAGATCATTGATTACGGTATTCCGGTTGCGCTGGCTACAAATTATAACCCCGGATCATGTCCGAGCGGAAATATGCAGTTTGAGATGGCGCTTTGCTGCATAGCCATGAAACTTACTCCTGCCGAGGCTATAAACGCCTGTACAATAAACGGCGCTTATGCTATGGGTGCGGAAGATGAATTAGGCTCGATTTCCAGGGGGAAGAAAGGGAATGTTTTTATCACGGAAGAGATTCCGTCCGTAGATTTTATTCCTTATGCTTTTACTACCCCTTTTATCGCGACAATCATATTGAACGGTGAGATTATAAACTAAAAATATTTTACTATGGGAGCAACAAGACATACTACATTTTATACTCCGGCCGGGTTATTAAACATAAAGATTTTAGGGCACGGTTCGGTACATCTTGATTGGGAGGGAATGCATATTTATGTAGACCCGTACAGTGACGTACATGATTATTCGCATGATAAGAAAGCAGATCTTGTTATTCTTACCCATGCGCATACGGATCATTACGACTGTAAAGCCATTAAAGCTATCTCTACCCCGAATACGGAATTTATAGTAAGCAGGTCGGTTGGTACGTGTATAAATAACGACCTGCCGCGCATGCGACTCGATATTAATGATAATCCGCTGAACGTAGATCCTTCCACGACTCTGGAGAATATGATTACTACCATATCATGTTTAAAACATACTACCATACATGTTCTTAATAACGGAGATAAGATAAAAACCAGGGGTGTGGATATAGAGGCTGTTCCTGCGTATAATATAAATCAGAAGCGGGATAACGGCAAGCCTTTCCATATAAAAGGAGAGGGTAACGGTTATATTCTTAATTTCGCCGGGTTCAGGATATATATTGCCGGGGATACGGAAATTATTCCGGAACTGGAACTGTTAAAAGGGGTGGATATAGCATTTTTACCTAAGAATCTGCCTTATACTCTTTCCGACGAGGACTTTGTTAAGGCGGCGAACCTTATAAGGCCTAAGAGCCTTTTCCCTTATCATTATTTCGATATAGACGGTAAGATGCTTATGAAGGGGCTTGATCCGGGTATATGTCTTTATATAGACGGAGTGCATTATACTAAACCGCTTGCGGATCTGGAGGATTGATAAGTTATACTGATTGTAACATTATGTTAAATTAAAGATATACAAATGCAGAAAAAAATAATAGAGTGTGTCCCTAATTTCAGTGAAGGCAGGGATATGAATGTAATTAAACAGATTACGGATGAAATAGAGAGCGTTGACGGAGTTAAGCTGCTTGATGTGGATCCGGGTGCGGCTACCAACAGGACGGTGGTTACATTTGTCGGTGAACCTGAGCCTGTAATGGAGGCTGCCGTAAGGGGGGCCAGGAAGGCTGCCGAACTTATAGATATGACTAAGCATCACGGAGAACATCCGCGCAGCGGAGCTACCGATGTCTGTCCTTTTATTCCTATATCCAATGTTACTATGGATGAATGTGCAGAATATGCCCGTACTGTTGCAAAAAGGTTGGGTGAGGAGCTTTGCATTCCTGTTTATTGTTATGAGGATGCGGCGTTTATTCCGGAAAGGAGGAACCTCGCGGTTTGCAGAAAGGGTGAATACGAGGGGATACCTAAAAAATTACAGGATCCGGAATGGAAGCCGGATTTCGGTCCGTGCGAATATTCCGAAAGGGTTGCGAAAGTCGGTATTACCAATGTAGGGGCAAGGGACTTTCTTGTGGCTATAAATTATAATCTTAATACTACTTCTACCCGCCGCGCCAATGCTATTGCTTTTGATGTAAGGGAGAAAGGACGTAAGAAAAGGGAAGGAGGTTCCTTAACGGGTAAAGTAGTGCTCGATGAGAAAGGAAAAGAGGTGTGGATACCGGGAACCCTTAAAGCCTGTAAAGCCATAGGTTGGTTTATAGATGAATACGGCATAGCACAGGTATCTATGAACGTTACTAATATATCGGTTACTCCCGTACATATAGCTTTTGACGAAGTTGCTGCAAAAGCGGTTGCAAGAGGTATAAGGGTTACGGGCTCGGAGATAGTAGGACTGATACCTAAAAAAGTGCTGATAGACGCGGGTAAATATTTCCTTGCAAAGCAGCAGCGCTCCTGCGGTATAGCCGAAGAGGAAATAATAAAGATAGCCGTTAAGTCAATGGGGCTGGACGATCTTAAACCGTTTAATCCTCGCGAAAAAGTCATAGAGTATTTAATGGAAGACAGTATTGCGGGGAATGCTCCTAAGAAACTGGTGGATTTCACATGCAAGGAATTTGCATTGGAGACCGCAAGTGAATCTCCTGCTCCGGGCGGAGGTTCCATATCCGCTTATGCGGGTGCATTGGGAGCTTCGCTGGGAACTATGGTGGCGAATCTTTCTTCTCATAAGCCGGGTTGGGATGACAAATGGAAATATTTTTCCGACTGGGCTGAAAAGGGACAGGAGCTGGTATCCGAATTGCTTTTCCTTGTGGATGAGGATACTGCGGCATTTAATAAAATAATGGCCTGTTTCGGAATGCCTAAGGGTACGGATGCCGAGAAAGAGGCACGTACAGCGGCTTTGCAGGAAGCTACCATATACGCTACGGAAGTTCCCCTCAGAACGATGAAAGCCTCTTACCGCGCTTTTGATATTGTTGAAGCAATGGCTAAAGAGGGTAATCCTAATTCCGTTTCCGATGCCGGCGTAGGCGCTTTATGTATCCGTACGGCAGTGCACGGGGCTTATCTTAATGTTAAAATAAATGCGTCGGGAATAAAAAACCGCGCCGTTGCGGATAAAATACTTTCCGAAGCTGCCGGCATAGTTGCGGCTACAGATAAAAGGGAGACGGAGATTATAGGGGCGGTTAATAAAATAATAGGATAATTCAGTATAGTTTTTCATAAAAAATATATTTTTGAATGAACCTTTTTTAAAAAACGTTGTTTTATATATGAAATAGTTTTTTAAGTTAGGTTAAGTCGGAAGGAACCGTCGGATTCAAGGAATTTGACGGCTCCTTTTTTTATATGCAGGCATCGGTTAGTTTCCGATTTCTTCAACACTATAACCGCAAATTATTTCCGTAATTTTTGAAATATTCGGATTAATTACGGGGTTTGACTTTTAGTTAAGAACTCCGCTTTATGAGAGATTACGCAGAACAAAATTTAATAATATTCTCAAAAGAAGACGAAGAAACATATAGATCAAGAGCTGTAAATAATGTAGTACTGCTGTGCACAGGACGGAAAGACTGGCGTTGGGTTCGGCTTAAAAAATATCTTTAAAATAATTTCGGTAATAAATCAAAACAGTTTCTTTAAAAAACGACCGGTACTGAATAAATCATAACGCTTATTCAGTACCGGTCGAAGATTTCATTCCGTATTGCGGTACGGAGATTAAACGCCGGCCATTCTCTTGTATGATGCAAGCCTGGCTTTTGCAAACTCTTCGGTAAGTGCAAATAGTTCGGTTGCTTCTGCCGGGAATGTTTTCATTAATGACGAGTAACGTACTTCACCTTTTATGAATTCCTGGAATTTTTCCCAGGCCGGTTCTTTGCTATCCAGTGTGAACGGATTCTTGCCTTGTTCTTCCAGAGCCGGATTGAATCTGTAAAGATGCCAGTACCCGCACTCTACGGCTTGTTTTTCCTCTTTCTGGCTTCTTCCCATACCTGCTTTCAGTCCGTGATTGATACAAGGCGCATAAGCTATGATAATCGAAGGGCCGTTATGGGCTTCCGCCTCTTTTATGGCGTTAAAGAACTGGGTCTGATTAGCACCCATCGCTACTTGAGCCACATATACGTAACCGTAGCTCATAGCCATCATGCCCAGATCTTTTTTACGTATCTTTTTACCTGAAGTAGCGAATTTTGCAACCGCTCCCGCAGGAGTGGACTTGGATGATTGACCGCCGGTATTCGAGTAAACCTCGGTATCTACTACCAGTACGTTTACATTTTCTCCCGACGCAAGTACGTGATCCAATCCTCCGTATCCTATATCGTATGCCCAGCCGTCACCGCCTATTATCCACTGGCTGCGCGGAACCAGAAGGTCTTGATATTTGATAAGTTCGGAGCAAACTTTGCAGTCGCATGTTTTAAGCATAGGTATCAGCTTGTCGGCGATTTCTCTTGTAACCTTAGCATTATCTTTGTTCGACAGCCATTCTGCGAACAATGCTTTCATTTCCGCAGTGCAGCAGTCGCACTCCATTCCTTCTGCCATTAATCTCTGAACGGTTTCGCGAAGTCTTTCGACGCCGACCCTCATACCTAATCCGTATTCCGCATTGTCTTCGAATAATGAGTTCGACCATGCCGGGCCCCTGCCGTTTTTGTCTTTACAGTAAGGGGATGAAGGAAAAGATCCGCTGTATATAGAGGTACATCCGGTTGCGTTGGCGATCATCATCCTGTCTCCGAATAGTTGTGTAATAGCTTTGATATAAGGGGTTTCTCCGCATCCGGCACAAGCTCCTGAAAATTCGAATAAAGGCTGCGAGAACTGGGAGTTCTTAACGCTCTGTTCTTTAGATAGCAGGGTATCCTTGTATCCTATATGGGAATGCATATAATCGAAATTAGCCTGTTCCGCCTCCTGGCTCTCGGCCGTTTCCATTACCAGCGCTTTTGTTTTTGCAGGACAAACATCGGCGCAGTTGCTACAGCCGGTACAGTCTGCCGGATCTATCTGTATTGTAAAGAAGTAGTCTTTCAAAGCTCCGTTGCCTTTTATCCTTTTAACCGAAGCGGGAGCTTTTCCGGACTCTTCTTCCGTCATCAGGAACGGACGTATGGCGGCATGCGGACATACGAACGAACACTGGTTGCACTGGATACAGTTTTCCGGAACCCATGACGGAACATGTGTTGCTATGCCTCGCTTTTCATAAGCTGATGTGCCGGCAGGGATCGTTCCGTCTGCGGAATCTTTAAATACGCTTACTGGCAGATCGTTACCGCACTGTGCATTTACAACGTCGGCAACGGTTTTCACCCATTCCGAAGCAAGCCTGTTGAATGAATCCGGAACGAATTTACTTGAAGCGAGATTGTTCCAATCATAAGGAATATCTATTTTAATATATTCAGCTCCCCTGTCTACGGCGGCATAGTTCATATTTACTATGTTTTCGCCTTTTGCGCCGTAGCTCTTTTCAATGGCTTTCTTCATGCTTTTTACGGCCAGATCGTAAGGGATTATGCCGGTAATCTTAAAGAATGCCGATTGAAGAATGGTATTCGTTCTGTTCCCCAGTCCTATTTCCTCGGCGATCTTTGTCGCATTTATAATGTAAAGATTGATGTTCTTGTGCGCGATTTCCGCTTTTACGTTATCCGGAATTCTTTTCAGTGTTTCTTTCTCTCCCCACAGGCTGTTCAGCAGGAACGTACCGTTTTTCTTGAGGCCTTTAAGTACATCATATTTCGTCAGGTATGAAGGTACGTGGCAGGCCACGAAATCCGGGGTGGATACCAGATAAGGCGAGGATATGGGATGATCTCCGAATCTGAGGTGGGAACAGGTAAATCCTCCTGATTTTTTTGAATCGTAATCGAAATACGCCTGGCAATATTTAGGAGTGTTTTCACCGATAATTTTAATTGTATTCTTGTTTGCTCCTACAGTACCGTCCGAACCGAGTCCGTAGAATTTACATTCCGTCGTTCCTTTTTTTGCAAGGCTTATCTCTTCTCTTAACGGAAGTGATTTGAATGTAACATCATCAACTATGCCTATCGTAAAATCGTTTTTAGCTTCTTTTGCTTTAAGGTTGTCGAATACGGAAAGTATCTGGGCGGGACTGGTATCTTTTGAAGAAAGCCCGTAGCGGCCTCCTACGACTTTAATATTGAGGCCGTATTCCGCAATAACGGCTTTTATATCTACGTACAGAGGTTCGCCTACAGAACCAGGTTCTTTTGTCCTGTCCAGAACCGCTATTCTTTTAACCGAAGCAGGGAGTGCCCTTAGGAAGTATTTTGCGGAGAACGGTCTGAAAAGCCTTACTATCAGAACTCCCACTTTTTCTCCCTTTTCCCTTAAATGTTCCACGCATTCTTTAATTGTCTCGGTAATTGAGCCCATTGCTATTATAATATTTTCGGCTTCAGTGTCTCCGTAATAATCGAAAGGCAGGTAATGTCTTCCGGTAAGTTCGCTTATCTCGCCCATATATCTTGCCACAATATCCGGAACGGCCTCGTAATAACTGTTGCAGGCTTCTCTGTTCTGGAAATAAACGTCGGCGTTCTGGGCAGTTCCTTTGGTTACCGGAGCATTCGGGTTCAGCGCTCTGGAACGGAATTTTGCCAAAGACTTTTTGCTGAGCATTTTCTTTAAATCCTCAGGTTTTATATCCTCTATTTTCTGAATTTCGTGGGATGTCCTGAATCCGTCGAAGAAGTGAACGAAAGGTACGGAAGATTTTATTGTAGACAGGTGTGCGACTGCCGCCATATCCAGAGCCTCCTGTACGCTTGCAGAGGCAAGGAATGAAAATCCTGTTTGTCTTGCCGCCATAACATCCTGATGATCCCCGAATATTGAAAGTGCATGGGATGCCAAAGCTCTGGCTGATACATGAAATACGGAAGGCAGTAATTCGCCCGCTATTTTATACATGTTAGGGATCATAAGCAACAATCCCTGCGATGCTGTAAATGTAGTCGTAAGAACGCCCGCCTGCAGTGAACCGTGAACGGCCCCGGCAGCTCCTCCTTCGCTCTGCATTTCAACAACTTTTACGGGTTCACCGAATATATTTTTTTTGCCGAACGCAGACCATTCATCTACCAGTTCCGCCATTGTCGAAGATGGGGTAATGGGATAAATGGCTGCAAGCTCACTGAACATATATGCAACATGTGCAGCGGCATAATTACCATCGCAGGTAATAAATTGTTTCTCTTTAGCCATATTTATGTAATTAAAGATTTTATTAATTAGTTGTTAATTATTATCTGTTACTGAATTGCCGGATATGCTTTAAAAATATTACTGCATTTTATAAAAGAAAAGCATATTAACCTCTCAAAAATACTAAATATAATCGAAAATAAAAA
>CAYVED010000035.1:0-24741 GCA_964449975.1 uncultured Muribaculaceae bacterium | reverse complement strand
AAACTTCTTTGAAATTAAATCTGAATAATATATCCAGATTTCTTTATTTATCTTTTCATACTGTCCTGTATAACTCACTGATAAGATTTCATTTTTTCCCCTCCCATGTCTTAAAATAGATTTAAGATACTTCATGCTGTTGAGACTGTAAATATCAAAATGCCAAAATGGGTTATTATTAATGGGTTGCACAAGAAGTAAGGAATCAAGGATATCAATAGAACCGCCGATAAAAGACTTAATTAACGGGGCATTTTGCGGTAAAATATATTCTTGTTCAAATTTAAGTCCGTATTTATACTTTTCTGTGGTTGATTTTTCACGACACCCGTAAAAATTTACTAGTATAATTACTATAATTAATAGTTTAGACTTTACCATATCATGCTATAAATCACATTCTTATTATTGTTTAGGACAGTCTGCTGTAGGATTGCCATATCCCTTTCTTAAAGTATAATCGCTACAATGTAATAGAAAAGGCGCATCTGGAGTCCAAACATTAACATAATAGCATGTTTCCCATTGTTCTTCATCATTCGCCAATGCTTCAATATTCTCCATCAGCAATGGTGAATCACTTTTCTTTTGTTGTGAAGCAAATAATGTTACTGCAACCATAGTTACAACAGAAAAAAGAGTTGCAACTTTTAAGATTTTTTTTCTTTTCATAATTATAAGTTTTTGGCTAGAAATTAATTATAGATACAAATTTTTTTAAATTTTACGGAACAACCACTACTGAATACTTTTATTTATTCCCAGTTTATCCCATTTTGCATCTACTGCCCTTACGGTTTCCGGCGAAGACGCGACTATATCCGGCCAGTCGCGGACAAAGCCATTCTGCCCGGTTATTTTTTTTCGGGCGTCAATCACCAGTACTGTAAACTTCTCTCCTCCCGGGCCTTGTATGCTTTCGAATCTCGTATCCCTTATCATATCGGCATTGCCTCCCAGCAACCAGAGATTGCGGTATGTATTACCGGTATCGAACTCGTCGTCCAGGATGACCGCTATCCGTGTGTCGGCCGGAATTTCCTCCCCGGCATGTATGAACCTTATAAATGATCCGCCGTATTCCCGGAGTGTTTCCGGTTGCCCCGACAGTTCTTCCGGAAGTTTAGCGGTAGCATCCAGGCATATTTTTCCACCGAATCCGCAAACCGGGGATGTATGATCGAGCACGTCGAGAGGGCCTCTGCTGAAATAAGTATCCCGCTTAGGATTATAATGTTTTTTTATATATCCCGATAATTCTTTACGGTTCCTTATGTCTGTTTCCCCGCATAATCCGCAGTCTACCACTATAAGCGCTTTGTTAAACATCATCTGTCCCGCCCCCCACAGGGCATGGGCTATTTTAACCGCCTGTCCCGGATACCTTTTCTTTATTTTCACCACGGCAAAATTATGTCCGGTACCCTCTTCGGGAAGATAGAGATCCTCTATTTCCGGTGCTATCGTGAGTTTGATAGGGGAGAGGAAGATTTTTTCGGTAGCCATAGCTATATATTTATCTTCCTGAGGCGGTACGCCTACCACGGTAGCCGGATATACCGCATCTTTCCGGTGGGTGATGCAGGTAATATGGAAAACGGGATAAAGGTCTTCAAGTGAATAGAATCCCGTATGATCCCCGAACGGCCCCTCGGTTACTTTAGCCTCTTTCTTATCTATATATCCTTCTATTACGAAATCGCAGTCCTCCGGAACTTTTATATCCTGCGTTAGACATCTGGCCAGTTCAACCCCTTTTCCCCTGAGAAATCCTGCAAAAAGATACTCGTCCATATTGTCGGGAAGGGGAGCCGTTGCCGCGTAGGTATATACCGGATCGCCGCCCAGACACACTGCAACAGGCATTCGGCTTCCTGCGAATTCATCTAAGTGTCTCGCCCCTGTTTTATGCCTGTGCCAGTGCATTCCGGTAGTATTTTCAGAGAAGACCTGCATCCGGTACATTCCTACATTACGTATGCCGGTTTCAGGATCATTGGTATGTACTAAGGGAAGGGTGATAAATCTTCCTCCGTCCTGCGGCCAGCATTTCAGGACAGGCAATCTTCCGAGTTCCGGTTTGTACAGTACCGTCTCCTGGCAGGAGGGAACGCCTTTTATCTCTTTAGGCATCCATGCAGCCGCCTCTTTAAGCGCCGGCAGAAGGCGCAGTTTGCTCATAAAGGTATTTCTCTCTTCCGATACTTTCCCTATCAGTTTGTCTATCCGTCCGGTAATTTCTTCGAAACTTGTCGCTCCCAGCGCATAGAGGATACGTTTCTCCGATCCCATCATATTTGTGATTACCGGAAACCTCGTACCGGTATTTTCAAATAAAAGAGCTTTTCCTCCTCCCGGCATTTTGCTTACGCGATCCGTAATCTCGGTTATTTCATAAACGGGATCCGTGAACTCTTTAATCCTTACGAGTTCTCCTTTGCTGTCGAGAAAGTTTATATAGTCCTGTAATCCTTTATACATAGCTGCTTATTTGTAAATTATTATTTTGCGGAACCGGGAGTTATCTGCCTTTACATGAGGCGGGTTCGCTGGCCTGGTCGAGAAGATATAATATTGATCTGAAGGTAATTCCGCTGTTGCGGGAAAGACCTATCTCGCAAGTACGGCTGGTAGCATATCCCTCGGTACACGGAGCCTCTTTTCTTCCGTCGGGTGTATAACCTTCGACCTGTTCCTTTAAAAATCTCAATCCGTGGGTATTCAGCTCCGGAAGCAGAAATCCTCTGTCCCCGGCAAATCCGCAACAATTGCTCTCTATAAGGGTTACTTCTTCCGCACACATTTTTGCAATATCATAGAGCATATTTTCAACCCCCATTTTTTTTGCGGAACAGACGGCGAATACGGCTACTTTTTTCGGCAGTTTATTTATTTTCAGTTTCCCGATAAGATATTTCATTATAAATTCCGCCGGCTCGAAGAGTTTCAGTTCATTTTCCATATTCGTGCGCATAGTGTAAAGGCAAGGACTCATATCGCATAGCACTGGATATTTACCGTTATCCGATGCCGCAAACAGGGCGTTTTTGAGTTCGTCCGAGGTTTTTTTACCCGCCTGAACAAACCCTTTGCTGGAAAAAGCCATTCCGCAGCAAAGTTTGTTCAGATTATCGGGATATAAGACTTCATAACCGGCTTTAAGCAGGAGTTTCTCCGTAATACGGGTTATCTCTCTTTCTTTGGAATCGCCTTTTCCCGCTCCCATGCTTCTTGTAATACATGAAGGAAAGTAGACTACTTTTCCGGTGATTTTTTCCGGAGCCGCATAGTTGTGTTTTATTTTATGCGCCCCTTTCGGTAAATATTCGTTCCATGCGGGCACAGTTCCGGATGTAATGCTCCTGGCCGCGCCTGCAAGCGCTCCGAATACCTTCTTTCCCGTAATCATACGCGCTCCGTATGCAATATTCAGCCCCAGACGCATCGCCGATGTGACTTTATCCATATTGGAAGCTACAGTTACAGCCCTTTTCTCAACGGAGGAGCCGTGATTTTCGTGCCTCAACTCTTTAATCAACTTTCCGGAATCTACTTTTACCGGGCATTTGAGTGCGCATAAACTATCGGTAGCACAGGTATCCATTCCCCGGTATTTATACTGCTTCTGCATTTCGGCGGCAATATGCGGCATTTCCCCGGCAGTTTTCAGCCTCTCCATCTCCCTGAAAGAGGCGACTCTCTGGCGCGGGGAAAGAGTAAACCCCTCGGATACGCATACTCCTTCGCAAAATCCGCATTCCATACATTTATCTACGGTTTCTCTTACGGAAGGGCAGGGTTTGAGATTCCGGATATGTGCTTGCCGGTCTGAATTCAGTATAACCCCCGGATTAAGTATTCCTTTTGGATCGAACAGTGCTTTTACCTCTTTCATAAGGTTATAAGCCTGCTGTCCCCACTCTTTCTCTACATAGGGGGCCATGTTCCTTCCGGTTCCGTGTTCGGCCTTTAGAGAGCCGTCGTATTTAGTTACAACCAGATCGGCTATATCGTCCATGAATTTACCGTACCTCTCTGTTTCGGCGTCCGTCCCGAAATCCTGATTGAACATAAAATGCAGGTTTCCCTCCAGGGCATGGCCGAAAATGACCGCATCGGTATAACCGTTTTTCTCAAATATTTTTCTGAGATCGAGTACCGCCCCTGCAAGTTGCGGTACCGGAAAGCAAATATCTTCTATGATTGCCGTAGTACCGGCTTTCCTCATTCCTGCAACCGTGGGCAGCGTCTCTTTTCTTATTTTCCATAAAACCGCCTGCTCTTTCGGATCGGTTGTAAACTCGTAAGGCACTTCGGTTTTAATATCCTCTATGCTTTTTACTATCTGTTCCGTCTGCGCTTTCACTATTTCCCCGTTTTCTCCCCGCGTCTCCACAAGTAATCCGCAGGCTTCGCAGGAAAGGGTTTTTACGAACGCCGGAACTCCTTCCGTCATATCTACCGAACGAATGGCGGCCCTGTCTATAAGTTCTACCGCCGATACGGGTTGTGTTTTAAGTATCTGCACTGCCTCGCAGGCATCTCTTATATTTGGGTATACAATGAAAGCCAGAGCTTTATATTTATGCTCCACAACGGTGTCATATGTGATTCCGGCAATAAAAGCAAGCGTTCCCTCCGAACCTATCATAAGGTGTTTGAGAATATCTATTCCTTTCCGGTAATCCGTAAATGCATTAAGGCTGTATCCCGTTGTATTTTTTATTTTGTATTTCTTTTTTATTCTGGCTTTAAGTTCCGGATCGGATTCTATCCTTTCGGATATATTTTCCAGTTTAGACAATAATTCCGCATGACTTTTACCGAATTCTTTTACCGAATTTTCATCGGCGGTATCCAGGACGGTTCCGTCGGCAAGAACTATTTTAATATCGGCTATGGTTTTATAAGAATTCTCGCTCGTACCGCAACACATTCCGCTGGCATTATTGGCCGCTATGCCTCCTATCATGGCGGAATCTATGGATGCCGGGTCAGGGCCTATTTTACGGCCGTATTTTTCAAGATAACGGTTTGCCGCCGCACCTCTTATGCCCGGCTGTAAAAATATTTTCAATCCCTCTTCGAGTATTTTGTATCCTTTGAACCCGTGCGTTGCTATTATCAGCACCGAATCGGATACGGCCTGTCCCGATAAAGATGTTCCGGCAGCCCTGAAAGTTACCGGGATCTCCATCCGGTAAGCGGTTTTTATTACATGTTCTATTTCGCTTTCTGTTCTGGCAATTACCACCAGTTTAGGGATAAGCCTGTAAAATGAAGCATCCGTTCCGAACGCCAGGGTGCTTAAAGCATCATGTAAAAGCCGCTCTTTTGGAATAAGAGTGTTTAATTTTTCATAAAACTCCCTGAATTTGCCGCTGACCATAATTCTTAATTTATATTTCCGTAATCCTGTTACCGCTCTATTGTTTTTCTGCCGAAATCCGTCCCAGTAATTCTTTCAGGTCTGCATCCGTTATATCTTTTGCGATAACCGTATTGTCTTTTAACAGATATATATTCGGCACGCCGTTTATATAATATTTTTTATAAATATCGCCGTTATTTTCGCCGTCCCATAAGTTAATCCAGGAGAAACCGTTATCGGCGATATATTTTAACCATTCCCCGTAACCGGTTCCGGTATTTATTGCAACAAACTCAATATCGGTATTGTTTCTGTTTTTATACAGCTCGTATAATTTTTTCAGTTCTTTAGATACAACAGAACATGTCCCGCAATCTATTTTATAGAAATATAGAACTTTATATTCGTTCTTAATATCGTACAGATTAACCGGGGAGCCGTTTATATCTTCCAGCGACAAATCCGCAGCTTTACTGCCGAGGGGATTCATATTGTATATTTCCAGAGCCTTCTTTATATGCTCGATAAAATTTTTGTTGTTCCATAGATTTTCTTTTCCCGCAATATATGTTTTTGCAAGATATGCCGCCCCGTTCTGGAGCAGATAATCGGGAGAGAGACGCAGGAAGTTATATAACTCTTTGAATATTTCCCGGAATAGCTCCGGGTTATGTATGCTTTTGTTATAGAAAGCGTCTATGCTCATATTTACGGTAGCCGTGTCCAGGTCGCCCAGTTTTGTAAAAAAATTATCGAAAAACTTATGCATGTCGTCCCTTTCGCGGTTTTTAACCTCCAGTAATTCCGATAATTGTTTTGTTTTGATATTGCGTCCTATTATAGTACCGTCTTTATCCAGCAGGAACATCTGCGGAGTGGATATTACATTATACAGAAGATTGAACCCGCTTTCGAATTGCGGATCATAAACGTCTATCCAGTTTACGAAAGGGTTGTACAGTGCGAATTCCCTCTCTATATATTCTCTCCATTTTTGCGCATTATCATGGGCGTAAACCGCATATACATTGAGCGTTCCCTCTTTATATTCGTTTACGAAATCTATGAGCTTGGGAGTTTCGATTTTGCACGTAATACAATCGTCGGTATAAAAATATATGATAGTATATTCTCCTTGCAGCGAACTGAGCTTTACGAAATTGCCGGCGGTGTCCGTCAGATTCAGTTCCGGGGCGGTCATACCTATTAGGGAATGCTTGTTAAGTTCCGTAAAGGTTTTTATCAGAAAGAGCCTGTCGCTATCCTCAAGCTTGAGCCTGCCGTTAAGAAACCACTCTTGCGCAATACTTACCGCCACTGCTTCCTGCCCCATTATATCCCCGTCCTTAAAATAATTGAAAACCGTAGAGGCTATAAGTGTCTGTATATCTGCTGAGGCCCTTTTTACCGCTGGATACAACGCTTTTTCCCCTTTCCCGGTTTCTTCTCCGGCTTTTGTTATCAGATTGTTTACCAGTTTTATAATGGTATCATTAGGATTCAATTTTATTGCTTTAAGATATTTTATTACCTTTTCTTTTCCAAACGCGCTGTTTATAATGGCCGGATTATCGAATGGGAATCCTTCTATTATATCTTCGGGTCTTTTAAAATCCGAAGTAATATCCTTTAATATATATTCGAGCAGGGAACCGGGAGCTTCCTCTCCGGCTTTTTTTCGGAATCCCGATAAAACATTTTTAAGTTCCTCTGCCGATTTTATCTCTTTAGTGCCGTATCTCAAAAAATTCTGCAACTGTATGTAAACCTTATTCTCCCTGCTCCCTTTTTTTTGTTCTGTTCCCGACGGCCCAACTTTGTATATGTATGATTGCGCTTTTTTATTACCGGAAGGTATGATGAACTGTAACGATAACCTGTCGGGATTCCTGCTGTCTTCCTCTATTATATACTGCCCGGCTGCAAGCGGGATGTTTCCTGCGAATATTATTTTTCCGCCGCTCCGTACCGTATCTATTTCTTTTTTATCGCCCCAGAAGTATCCCGATAAAATATATGTTTTTTTTGTCGTGTCCGGAACGTTTATAATGAATTCATACCCCTTTTTTGCATGACAGGATAACGAGAGGATAAGCAAAGAGATTATAAGGCATGATCTTTTTAACATGTTATTTATCCGATTTTATATATTTTTTTATATCTATTCCTTTGGGCAGGAACATTGATGCGTCTCCGCCGTGTATTATGACGTCCCTTACTACCGTTGAAGATATAAAAGAGTATTCCTGGCATGCCGGAATAAATATTGTGGAGACCTGGGGCGCCATCTTTTTGTTTGCCTGCGCTATTACGCTTTCAAGCTCGAAATCGGTTGTGGTTCTCAGTCCTCTTATTATGTATTTTGCTCCCAGCTTATTGCATAGCTCTATTGTGAGATCGGTATAGGAACATATTTCTATATTTTCAAGGGGTTTGGTTGCTTCCTTTATTATCTCTATCCTTGTTTCCGGGGTGAAAAAGCCCAGTTTGGAGCTATTGTATCCTACCGCTATTATTACTTTATCAAACAGCTTCAAGGCTGACTCCAACACATCGTAATGTCCTACCGTAAAGGGATCAAATGATCCCGGAAATATTGCTGTACGCATAAAATTATTATTTTGGACAAAATTAATTATTTTTGCCGGATATGGAGTTATTTAAATATACCTGGTAATGCTTTTTATTTTTATTATATCGATACTTGTTTCCCTTGAGGTTCTTTCCGCTATAGGAGCGGTAAAAATTTTCAGAGAAAAACCTTTTCTCAAATTATTTTTGCTAGGATTTATTTTTATCGGATTTATCATATTTATCCTGGCCATGTTCTTTTATAGCACTCTCCCTGTCTGGCTGGGGTATATCCTGTGTGAAGTAGGATTCGACTGGCTGATTTCAATGCCGCTGCTGTTTATTATAATCTATACGGTGCTACTTCTCTCCGGTCTGAGAATACTTCCGGTTAAATATAAAGTCCGGGCTTTTTATACGGGAGTTTTTATTGCGCTTTTGCTGCTTGTCTACGGCAGATATGAATATTATAATATAAAAGTAGTTAAATACGACATTTTTTTCGGAACAAAAGACGCCGGTAGAGGCTCAGACCGGAAGAAGCCTGTTAAGGACGGGAGCGTAAAGATTGTAGCCGTTTCCGATCTGCATCTGGGTAATTATATAACAAAAAGCGATTTAAGCCGTTTTACCGGATATATTAATGCCGTGAATCCCGATGTTGTATTTTTTGCCGGGGATATAATAGACCGCGATATAACGCCTCTGATAGAGCAGAATATGGCGGAGGAATTTGCAAGGATACAGCCGTCTCTGGGTAAATATCTTATAGCCGGTAATCATGAAGGATACGGCAACAGTAATGATGCCGAAGTCGATTCCTATTACAGGAAAGCAGGCTTTACCGTGCTTAGGGACAGCGTGGTACTGGTAGATTCTTTATTTTATCTTATCGGCCGGGATGACAGGAATACCGGAAAAGAGCGTATGACTACGGATGAGATCATTGATAAATATATCAGTGATTTCGATAATAGTATTCCGGTTATAATCCTTGATCACCGTCCCATGACATTTGAGGAACAAAGGGAAAAAAAAGCTGAAAAATATACTCCGCTGATGGTGTTGTCGGGACATACGCATAACGGACAGGTATTTCCGTTTAATGCTATAGTAAAAAATATGTACCCCCACTATTACGGTCGTTTCCGCGAAGGTTATACCCATTATATTACTACTTCCGGACTTGGGTTATGGGGGCCTAAATTCAGGTTAGGAACACAGTCCGAAATAATTGAGATAGACTTGCATTATGCTTCCGGTTTATTACCGGATATTGTTTTTCATTCATGCTCTGAGCGATAAAATTAATATCTTCCGGCATTATTCTGCTTACAGTGTCCAGTCGATAGGGACTTTGCCGTGCGAAGACAGGTATTCGTTGCATTTGGAAAAATGCCTGCACCCGAAGAATGCGCCTCTGGCAAGAGGGGAGGGGTGCGGAGCTTCCAGAACATAGTGTCTGTTGCGGTCTATCAGTTCCCGTTTGCTTCTGGCATAATTCCCCCATAAAAGGAATACCACCTCCTCCTTTTTGTCGGAAATGGTTTTTATTACAGCGTCGGTGAATTTATCCCATCCTATGTTTCCGTGAGATGTAGGTTCTCCTGCCCTTACCGTCAATACTGCGTTCAGCAGGAATACTCCCTGCCTTGCCCAACTCTCAAGATTTCCGTTTTTGTTCAGCCTGATATTGAGGTCGTCTTCAATTTCTTTATAGATATTTTTCAGGGAAGGAGGAGGCGTTACCCTGTCTGGAACTGAAAATGAAAGTCCGTGCGCCTGGCCCATACCGTGATAAGGGTCTTGTCCCAATATTACCACTTTTAAAGAATCGAATGGAGTAAGTTCAAAAGCATTGAATATAAGTCCTCCTGGAGGGTATATTGTTTTTCCTTCTTTTTTTTCTTTGTGGAGTATTTTTACGAGATTTTCAAAATACTCTTTTTCAAACTCCTCCCGGAGAACGTTTTTCCATTGCTCTTGAATCTTTACATCCATTTCGGTTTAATTTAGTAAGGTTTGTCTTTATTGTTAAAAAATATATTCCATTACTTCTGCCATAGTATTTACATATTTGAATGACAGGCCTTTTATGTAAATTTCTTTTATATCCTTTATATCTTTTTCGTTTTCGGCCGATAATATTATGGTTTTTATTCCAGCCCTTTTTGCCGCAAGAATTTTCTCTTTTATACCGCCTACGGGCAATACCTTGCCTCTTAACGTCATCTCCCCCGTCATAGCGATTCCGTGTTTTACGCTTTTGCCGCATAAAGCGGAAGCCATCGAACTTACCATAGTTATACCTGCGGAAGGCCCGTCTTTAGGGATCGCGCCTTCCGGAACGTGTACATGTATATCTTTTTTCTGTATATCTTCTGCAGTAAGGCCTATTAGTTTAGGATTTGCTTTCAGATATTGGTATGCTATTATGGCGGATTCTTTCATTACGTCCCCCAGATTACCGGTAGTGGTAAGCACTCCTTTTCCTTCGCTCAGGCTGCTTTCAACAAAAAGTATCTCGCCGCCCATTTCCGTCCAGGCCAGGCCGGTTACCACTCCGGGAGCCTCATTCCCTTTCTGCATATCATGGTTATTTGTCGGGAGGCCCAGTATCTCTTTAACCTCTTTCGAGCCTATGGTTGCGGGAACTTTTTCGTTAAGAGCTATTTTTTTTGCAATGTTCCGGGCTATTTTCGCAATCTGTTTATCCAGGTTTCTTACCCCCGATTCCCTTGTATATTTATCTATAATGGTTTCTATTCCGCCTTTGTTTATTTTTAACTGAGAAGTTTTCAGTCCGTGCCCTTCGGTTTGTTTCGGGATAAGGTAATCCTTTGCTATATAGTACTTTTCTTCGGCAAGATAACCGCTTACCGGTATCATTTCCATTCTGTCTTTTAAAGCCGGGTGGATTGTGCCTATATTATTGGCCGTAGTTATGAACAGTACTTTGGAGAGATCGTAATCTATATCCAGGTAATTGTCGTGGAATGTGGTGTTCTGTTCCGGATCGAGTACTTCGAGCAAAGCGGACGCCGGATCTCCTTTATAATCGGCGCTTACTTTATCTATTTCGTCGAGAACTAATACGGGATTTGAACTTCCGGCTTTTTTAATCGACTGTATTATCCTTCCGGCCATTGCTCCTATATATGTTTTACGGTGTCCTCTTATTTCCGATTCGTCATGCAATCCTCCCAGCGAAATCCTGGCATATTTACGGCCTAAAGCTTTTGCCACGGATTTTCCTAAAGATGTTTTTCCTACGCCCGGAGGCCCGTACAGGCATAGAATTGGGGATTTCATATCTCCTTTCAGCTTGAGTACGGCGAGGTATTCTATAATCCTGTCTTTTACGGTCTCCAGTCCGAAATGATCCTTATCCAGTATTTTCTGGGCGTGTTTAAGGTCGAGATTATCTTCCGTTATGTCGTCCCAGGGAAGATCCACGATAAAATCCAGATAATTCAACTGTACGTTATATTCAGGAGAATTGGGATTGGTTTTACCGAGTCTTAACAACTCTTTTTCAAAGGTTTCCGCCACATACTTAGGCCATTTTTTATTGGCCGTCCTGCTTTTGAGTTCTTCTATGTCCTGGGCGTTTACATCCATTCCGAGTTCTTCCTGAATCGTTTTCAGTTGATTGTTAAGATAATACTCCCTCTGTTGCTGGTCTATCTCGGTTTTTACCTTTTGCTGTATATCGTCTTTTATTTTGAGTATCTCTATCTGCCTGTTCAGCAGTTCGAGAAGTTTGTATCCCCTCTCTTTTATATTGTCTTTAGCTAGAAGCTCCATTTTTTCGAACGGACTCTCGCTCTCCATTCCCGATGCCACTACATTGGTAAGCATCTCGTAGTTTTCGATATTTTTTATGGCAAAACCCATTTCCTGCGGAAGATGGGGCGACAATTTTAATATATATATTGCAGCGTCTTTTATGGAGTCCGCTATAGCTTCCATATCCTGGTCGTTTTTGGCGGGTATTATATCGTCCAGATACATTACCGTTCCGAGCATGTAAGGTTCTATTGCAATTATGTCGGTGAGCCTGAGTCTTTTTATTCCTTGCAGAATGGCGGTAACCGAACCGTCGGGCATTTCTATGATTTTGAGTATCCTGGCGGATGTTCCTATTTCATATAAATCTTCTTTTCTCGGATTTTCTTCTCCGGCGTCTATCTGCGTTACGGCGCCTATTATTTTGGTTGATTTATATAATGCTTTAACGAGTTTAAGCGATTTATCCCTTCCTATTGTAATAGGCAATATGGTTCCCGGAAAAAGAACCGCATTTCTTAATGCCAGTATAGGCAATGTTTGCGGTAAATCTATCTCCTCTATGTTTGAGCTTCCCTCAATATTCATAACCGGCAAAATATTTACATCTCCGCTCTCCATTTGATTGAGAAAAAGTTTTGGAATCTTCATTTTATTTGTTTTTTAATGTCAATTTGTCAGTGTTTGTAATATATTTATAATTATTTTTATGTGGTGATAGTAAGGTCAATCTCTATGCCAAACTAAACTGTTAAAATATTAGTGGTTTAGAATCAGCTAAAGAGCTGTTATACTTTTTGTAGTATATATATTGTAGATATATCTTGTTGTTTTTTTACTATCTTTAAGTTATAATTTCTTAAAAAAATGAAAAAAAAAGAGATTTTTTTGATAATCATTATGATAATTAAGAAAAATACTATAATTTTGCTACCCTTAAAATCAACTAACCTTTTAATTTTATAGTAATTATGACTAAAGCGGATATTGTAAACGAAGTTGCTAAGGCAACAGGTATGGAAAAAATTGCCGTACAGAATGTAGTAGAATGCTTTATGGAGAGTGTAAAAGACTCGCTTGCCAAAGACAAAAATGTGTATCTGCGCGGCTTCGGTAGTTTTATCGTAAAGAAACGCGCTAAAAAAACAGCCAGGAATATTTCAAAAAACACGACTTTAATTATACCTGAACATAACATCCCTTCATTTAAACCTGCTAAGGTTTTCCTGAATAAAGTTAAAACCAGTGTTAAATAAATAAGTGTTTAAATTTTATAACTAATTTTTTTATTATGCCAAGCGGAAAAAAGAGAAAGAGACATAAAATGGCTACTCATAAACGTAAAAAACGTCTACGTAAGAACAGACATAAAAAACGTAAGTAAGTAGCTTGGTGTCTTAGTGGAAATTAATCTAAAGCAGGTGAAAACTTGCTTTAGATTATTATTTTTAATGGATAGATGGAGAAGGATTTAATTATTGATGTAAGTCCGGCCGAGATTTCAATAGCTCTGCTGGAGAATCATAGGTTGATAGAACTGAATAAAGAGCAAAATAACGGCTCATTTTCTGTGGGAGACGTATATTTGGGGCGTGTGAAGAAGATAATGCCGGCCCTTAATGCGGCTTTCGTAGATATAGGGGATGATAAGGATGCGTTTATTCACTATCTTGATTTGGGATTGAATTTCAAAGCCTTTGATTATTTTACCAGACAAATTAATCCCAACAGGGATTTGACTACCTTCTACTCTAAAGTTAAGATTGGACCCATCCTCGAAAAAGAGGGTAAAATAGGAGATGTTTTAGAGCAGGGACAGCCGGTTATCGTGCAGATAGTAAAAGAACCTATCTCAACCAAAGGCTCCCGGCTTACAGCAGAAATATCCATAGCCGGAAGAAATATAGTATTGCTTCCCTTTGCAGATAAAGTAAGTATCTCTCAGAAAATTTCTTCAAAAGAAGAGAAAAAAAGACTTGAACGTCTTGTGTACAGTATTCTGCCGCAGAATTACGGTGTTATAATAAGAACGGCGGCGGAAGGAAAAAAAGCGGCGGTACTGGATGCGGAACTGAAAATGCTCATAAAAAAATGGGAAGACTGCTGGACGAAGCTTATACGTCATAAACCGCCTCAGTTGTTGTTTACCGAGAACAGTCGCACCACTACTATCCTGCGGGATTTGCTCAACGATTCTTTTTCAAATATACATGTGAATGACGAAAGTGTATTTGAAGAAATTAAAGAATATATCTCTACTATTTCTCCGGGACAGGAGAAAATTGTAAAACTTTACAAAGGGAATACGCCTGTTTTTGATTATTTCGATATAACCAAACAGATTAAAGGGGCATTCGGTAAAGTCGTTCCTATTAAACAGGGGGCTTATATTGTAATAGAGCATACGGAAGCGCTGCACGTTGTAGATGTAAACAGCGGCATCCGGGCCAGGAACGGGGTGAATCAGGAGCAGAATACAATAGATGTTAATCTGCACGCCGCGGATGAAATTGCAAGACAATTAAGATTAAGAGATATGGGAGGGATTATAATCGTGGATTTCATAGATATGGAATCTAACGAAAATAAAGTAAGACTGTTCAAGCATATGCAGGAGCTTATGGCAAAAGACAGGGCTAAGCATAATGTACTCCCGCTTACCAGATTCGGACTTATGCAGATCACAAGGCAAAGAGTAAGGCCGGCTACTGAGATAAAAGTTAATGAAAAATGCCCGATGTGCCAGGGCGCAGGCGAGATCTCATCAAGTATCCTTATAGATGAAACGCTGGAGAGGCAGTTGGCATATTATGTTAAAGAGAGAAATATTAAATCTTTTATTTTACGGGTGAATCCTATTTTGGATGCCTATTTAAACAAGGGCCTGTTCTCAAGTATACGTAAAAAATGGTGCAAAAAATATTCTTGCACAATTAAGACAAGCATAGATGCGGACTATACTTTACTTCAGGCCGAATGGTTCAGATCTGACGGAGAGAGAATAGATGAATGATCAGGGGGATGTCCGGTTGGGCATCCTCTTTTTTGGAATATAAAAACCGAATCCTGCGGTTTTTTATTTACCCAAAATCGTGGACAGTGCCTAAGTATTATTTATAAATAGTTATTTTTACTGAACGGCTTTACGGCTCTCTCTCTTACAACATCTTTATCGGAGTCTATTTCTCCGATTAACAGCGGAGATAGCGGATTATGTTTTAAATTATTTCTTAATACGCTTTCTTTTCCGAAATTGGCATAGCAATACAAACAACCATGAGGACACGTATTATATTCTCCAATATCTATACTTTCTATGCATCCGCATTCTTTCCGCTGGTTTTTATCTTTCTTTAAATCTAATCTATATCCGGTGATCTGCTCTATTACCTTGTGATCAATACATTTGCCATGACGAACTCCCAGTTCTTCCAGATCTATTTTTTCGGCACAGCTTAATACTTCCATATTATATGAACCGGCTATTTCCGCAAGTTTTCCGGCAAGAGTAACTATTTCATTGTTGGAAAGTTCTCTTGCCGAAGTGTTCTTAAGGCGGTATCCGGTCTTTTTATAATTATCTATAAAACTGATTACGCACCTGTTGGTGTGTTGTTTTAATCGCTTGGAGATTTCTTCAAAATATTTAATATGATAATTTATATCTATTTCATTTGTAAATAAAATCGGATCGTATCTCCATATCACTTTATCCCGTCCTATCCTGTCTGATAATTTCTTGAAAATATTAATCATCCTTCCTTTTTCAGGAACCATGACTTCAAGAGACCTGCTATAAGGATTTATGGTAAATTGAAAATAAAAATTATAATCTCTTATTTCATTCAGCCTGTGTATCATATTTTCCGGATTTTTAGTCCAGAAAACAATACAGTCTACTATATCGGGAGTTATTTTTATTTTACTTATCTGACGGATATTAATAGGATTGCGCACACATACGAATCCCTCTTTTATTCTATTGAAAAACCAATCCGAATAAAATGCGGGAATATCTGTACGACGGCTTACACTTAAAATCATTAATATAACGCTTTTTCCATTTTTTCTTTTATCTCACGGGTACACAGGTTCCCTATGCTACCTTTATGGCTATGACTTATCTTTCCGTTAAATTTGAATTTACCTTCGTTTACCTCTGTTCCCACACTTCTATATGCTTCCCTGAACGGCATTCCCTCTAATACCCTTCTGTTCACCTCTTCTACCGTAAAAAGATACTCATATTTGGAATCATCGAGAATATTTTTATTCACCGATATATTTTCCAGCATATATACCGCCATACAGATACATTTATGCATTATTTCCATTCCCGGGAAAAGTACCTCTTTAAGCAACTGGTAATCCCTGTGATAACCATGCGGCATATTGGTTATCATAAGACTTATCTCATTCGGCAAACTTTGTATTCTGTTGCAATTTCCCCTTATAATTTCCCATACATCCGGATTTTTTTTGTGCGGCATAATGCTGGAACCTGTCGTAAGTTCGTCGGGGAATCTTATAAAGCCGTAATTTGTACAAAGATACATGCAACAGTCTGTCGCCAGCTTGTTTAATGTTAATGCCGCATGTGATAACGCCGACGCTACCGCTTTTTCGCTCTTTCCCCTGCTTAACTGTGCCGCTATCGAGTTATAATTCAACGTCTCAAATCCAAGCATCTCTCTTGTCATATCCCTGTCAAGAGGAAAAGAACTTCCATATCCCGCCGCAGATCCCAGCGGATTCTGATTAACCACTCCGTATGCTCCCCTTAACATTAACATATCGTCCGTAAGAGCCTCCGCATAAGCCCCGAACCATAATCCGAACGAAGACGGCATCGCTATCTGTCCATGCGTATAACCTGGCATAAGCACATCCTTATACCTCTCGCTCAACTCCTGTAATTTCCCGAACAACCCCATCACCTCATCCCTGAATATCTCCATCTCCTCTTTAAGAAACAATTTTATATCCGTAAGCACCTGATCGTTCCTGGAGCGTCCCGAATGTATCTTTTTTCCTATTTCCCCCAATCTCTCCGTTAATAAAATTTCTATCTGCGAATGAATATCCTCCACATCTTCACCAAGAATAAATTTACCCCCCTCAATCTCCTCCATTATCCTGTCAAGTCCCTCCGATAACTTCTCCTTTTCCCCCTTCTCCAGCAATCCTATTGAAGCCAGCATCTCTATATGTGCCTTAGAGCCTTTTACATCATGTTTCGCAAATCGCAAATCAAGTATCCTGTCGTTGCCTACCGTGAAGTTTTCTACTAGTTGGGTGGCTGTTGTAGTGCCTTTGTTCCAGAGTGTTCCCATGTTTTTTTATTTTAAGCGGTGCATTTTTTCGTTTCTTCGTCGCGTTAAAATCCTCACTTACATCAGTAAGCTGCGGTTTTTCCGCGTTAATCAAGGTTTTTTATGAATTTTGTGTATCCTTCTATACCCTCCCGGAGTTCGTTTATTTTGATATATTCGTCGGCTTTATGGCTTCTGGAGGAATCGCCCGGCCCCATTTTTATTGCCGGAATACTGAGCCTCATCCAGTCCGATGTAGTAGGGGAGACGTAGCTTTCTATTCCCAGTTTCCCGATAGTTTTATATAACCTGTGTCCCTGCGGCGTAGCCGATGTCCGGTTTGTGAGGTTACGTGCCGTAAGCGTACTGGCTACCTCTTTTTTTAGAAGTTCCAATAGCTCAATATTCGTATATTGTTCGGTGGGACGAATATCTGCAACAAATTCGGCCTTATCGGGAATCACATTATGCGCATGTCCGCAATTTAGCTGTGTAACGGTAAGTTTTACTTCGCCCATTAACGGAGAGTGTTTTTCGAATTTATAGTTTCTTAATTTATTTATATCGTCCAGAGCTATATACAACGCATTTTTTCCTTCATTCCGGGCGGCGTGGCCGCTTATTCCTTCCGACTTGCCGTCCAGTACCAGCAACCCTCTTTCGGCGACGGCGGCTTTCATTCCGGTAGGTTCCCCTACGATTGCAAAATCGGGATATATACAGCGGGTTTCCCCTTTTGACGTGATAATGGTTTTTGTACAAAGGTATTCCATAACATAATCCATTCCGTTATTTCCCGACCGCTCTTCTTCTGCCGTAAGTACTAGGATTATATTTACCGGGAGGTTTTTTGTTGACACCAAGGTTGCGTTAAGGTGAAAAAATGCCTCCGTCTGGCAAACCACGCTCGCTCCGTCGTCATTTGTGCCTAGCCCGTAAATTATTCCCTCTTTTTCGAACGGTACGAACGGATCGAACGAATAGTTTTCAGATTCCTTCACGGTATCTATATGGGAACAGAGCATTAATGTCTCTTTATTGACACTGAATTCTTTATTATAAACCAAAAGATTGTTCTTTATCCTCTCTGCTGTAATGTCCGGAGATGTCTCTTTTGCCCTTTCCGTCAGATACGCAAACAGGAAAGAGGCTCTCTCCTGTTCCTGAACGGAATAGGCCGGGATCCGTATCATGTTTTCCAACAGATTTGAGGCTTTAGCCAGTGAGGTATGAATATTTTGGCCGGTCATTTGTTATACCTGTATTATCTGATATTTATAGTTTGAGTAATGTTTCTTTATTATTTAACAGGTTATCCGCATGTTTTATGATAACTTCGCCGACTCCGTGTTCCAGGGCGGAAAATGCGTTATCCAGTTTCGGGATCATTCCGTCCACTACTTTGTTTTCTTCCAGCAACAGTTTGTAACTGTTTTTCGTAACCAGAGGAATAACCGAGGAATTGTCTTCAGGGTTGCTTAGTACTCCGTCTTTCTCAAAGCAATATATGAGTTTGGTGTTGTATTCTTTTGACAGGGCTATTGCCAGGCTGGATGCCATGGTGTCGGCATTCGTATTAAGCAGCGAGCCGTTGGAATCATGTGTGATGGCACAAAATACAGGAATTATGCCGCGTCCCAGCAGAGAGGTAAGCAGAGAGATATTTATTTTTGCAGGTTCTACGTCCCCTACATATCCCCAGTCAATAGGATTTGTCCCGCGTTTGGTAGCGGGAACGCAGTCTCCGTCAGCTCCCGATAATCCCAGGGCGTTACATCCTATTTTCTGTAACGACGCCACTATCTGTTTATTTATTAATCCGGCATAAATCATCGTTACCAGTTTCAGCGTTTCATAATCGGTAATTCTTCTGCCGTTATACATCTTTACCTCTATACCCAGTTTAGGGGAAAGTTCGGTGGCTATGGCTCCTCCTCCGTGTATAAGAACTTTGGGCCCTTCTGTTTTATGAAAATTATTCAGGAAATTTTGCAAAGCCTCCGGCCTGTCTACTATATTTCCTCCTATTTTTATAATCGTAAGTGTTTTCATATATAAAATTTTTTAAGGCTTACGCCTCAATTTATAACATTTTTTCTATTTTCAACAGTGTTATATAGCTCGCTAAAGCTTGGTTTATGAAAAAATCAGAGCGATAAAATCAAAGCAATTTCTTATTTTCCAGAAGTATTTCTTTTAATACCGTTTGTGCGGAAACTACCCTGTTGGCCGCTTCCGGAATAACCAGCGAGGCGGGACTTTCTATTACTTCGTCTGTAACGATCATGTTTCTCCTTACCGGCAGGCAGTGTATGAAATAGGCATTATCCGTAAGGGACATTTTTCGGGAATCTATGGTCCATTTTCTGTCGGAGGAGATTATTTTACCGTAATTAGGCTCCGCGAATGCCGACCAGTTTTTACCGTATATAAAACCGGCTCCTTCAAAAGCTTTATCCTGATTATATTCTATTGTCGCCCCTTCTGTGAACCGGGCATCCAGTTCATATCCGGGAGGATGTGTTATTACAACTTCGTATCCGGCCGCTATCATCCATTCGGCAAAAGAGTTGGGAACCGCCTGGGGCAAAATCTTGGGATGCGGGGCCCAACTTAATACTACTTTCGGGCGGGACGTTTTTTTATACTCTTCTATAGTTATCAGATCGGCAAAGCTTTGCAGGGGATGTCGGGTTGCCGCCTCCATACTTACCACCGGCTTACCCGATAACCGGATAAATTGATTCAATATCTTTTCCGAATAATCATCTTCTTTGTTGACAAGCTGCGCAAAACTTCTTACGCCTATAATGTCGCAATAGCTTCCCATAACCGGAATTGCTTCCAGTATATGTTCCGGCTTATCTCCGTCCATGATAACCCCGCGCTCGGTTTCCAGCTTCCATGCTCCCTGGTTTATGTCAAGGACTATGACATTCATACCCAGATTCATTGCTGCTTTCTGAGTACTCAGCCTGGTACGTAGGCTGGAGTTAAAGAATATCAGAAGCATCGTCTTGTTCTTCCCAAGTCCGCAATCCGCATAAGGGTTTTCTTTCACATACCTGGCCTTTTGCAGAGCCTCTTCTATATTCCCTATATCTTTTACCGTTATAAAATGTTTCATCTTTGCTTTAATATATCCTGTTAATATTATGACTCCTGTTTTTATTTTTACTTTTTCTCTTTCGCCAGTTCCCGGAACGCATCAAGAAAAATATCCGTTTCTTTCATCGTTATACATAACGGAGGCAAAAGCCTTATTATATTCTTCCCGGCTCCTCCCGTGAAAATATTTTTCTCGAACAACAGCCGGTTCCTGAGCTCATTATAACCGGTGTTAAGTTCTATTCCTATCATAAGTCCTTTTCCCCTCAGTTCTTTTACCGGTTTATTCTTTCCCGTGTACTCTCTCAGCCTATCCAGAATATACTTCCCCTTTTCTGCTGCATTAGCGATAAGATTTTCACTTTTAATGACTTTCAGAACCGCGATAGCTGCCGTACATGCCAGATGGTTCCCTCCGAAAGTCGTACCCAGCATTCCGTGTGCCGGTTTTATGTCGGGAGAAATAATAATGGCTCCCATAGGAAACCCGTTGGCAATCCCTTTTGCCACGGAGATTATATCCGCTCTCACTCCGGCATACTGATGTGCGAAGAATTTCCCGCTTCTTCCGTATCCGCTCTGTATTTCGTCTAAAATCAGTAGTGTTCCAGTTTTTTTGCAAAGTTCCTCTATTTTCCTGAGATATTGGTCCGCCGGGGAGAAAATGCCGGCTACCCCTTGTATCCCTTCTATTATAAATGCCGCGTATTCCCTTTTTTCAAGTTCCCCGGATGCAGTATCCGTATCGTTTGCCGGAACAAAAACAACATTATTATTATTGTTGAATCCGGCCCTGATCTTAGGATTGTCCGTAACTTCTACTGCCCCGCTTGTCCTTCCATGGAACGCTTTTTCCAAAGCAAGTACCTTTTTCCTGCCGGTATGGAAAGAGGCAAGTTTAAGGGCGTTCTCATTAGCTTCCGCTCCGGAGTTGCACAGGAATAAGGAATAGTCCCCGTACCCGCATAACTCTCCCAACCTTTGCGCCATCTCATGCTGAAGGCTGTTTTGTACTGCATTTGAGTAGAACCCTATTTTATCTATCTGGTCTTTAATCATTTGTTTATAAACCGGGTGGGAGTGTCCTATGCTTATAACCGCATGCCCTCCGTAGAAATCCAGATATTCTTTTCCGTTTTTGTCCCATATTTTACACCCTTCTCCTTTTACAGGTTCTATATCCCAGAGCGGGTACACATCAAATAAATTCATACTTTTATAAGTTTAATGTCTGTGTTTCTTATATTTCTTTAACCTAAAATGCGCTCGGTTTCAGCCGTAAACCAGTCGTTTGCTCTAATCCGAACATAAGGTTCATATTCTCCACCGCCTGTCCGCCCGCTCCTTTTAAAAGATTATCCATTACGCATGAAATATGAATGTAGCATTCATATAATTCTATATGCATCAAGACTTTATTCGTATTTACAACCTCTTTAAGGCTTACACCTTCTTCTGAAATATGAACGAACGGAGAGGCTTTATAATACTCTTTATAATAGTTCACCGCATCTTCGGGGGCCATTCCTGTTGTACCGTCGGATTTGGGAACACCTTTCCATTTTGTATAAACACTGGCAAATATCCCCCTTGTAAAATCTCCGCGCATAGGTACAAAATTTATTTGCGGAGGTACTTGCCCGGTCAGTTCCGAAAGGGTTCTCTTTATCTCGCCTATATGTTGGTGGGTAAATAACTTATATATGGAAATATTATTGTCCCGATAGCTGAAATGTCCTGTTTCCGATAGCTTTCTGCCCGCTCCGGTAGATCCGGTTATGGCAGTGACGTGTATTTCCTTATCTATCGCTCCGGCTTTTGCAAGAGGCGCTACGGAGCTTTGTATTGCCGTGGCGAAGCAGCCGGGATTAGCTATATTATCGGCTTTTGTTATTCTGTCTTTGAAAGTGTCGGTAAGTCCGTATATAAATTCTTTTTCTTTATATTCCGGATAAAGCCTGAAATCATTTCCCAGATCTATTACCTTACATTTGTCGGGAAGCGGGTTGTTATCAAGAAACTCTTTTGATAATCCGTGTCCAAGACAAAGAAACAGAACGTCAGGATCTCCCGGTTTGTCGGTGAACTTCAAATCGGTTTCTCCCACCAGATCCCTGTGCACGGAGCTTACGCTTTTCCCTACGCAGGTAGTGCTAAGGACGCTGATTATCTCCGTAAAAGGATGGTAAAGGAGTATTCTGATAAGTTCTCCGGCCGTATATCCGGTTCCTCCGGCTATGGCCGCTTTTATTTTATTGTTTTTCATTATCCTTCTCTTTTTCTTCCTGATTAAGCGAATAGTATATTTTAAGAGGGTTGGCCAGCACTTTTGTAAAGCCCGTTACATCCCTGCCTGTATATGATTTGTTCATCTCTCCGTATTCCCCGAATTTTGAACTCATAAGGTCGTATTTACTGCTGCATCCCGATACAAAAAAGCTGTAAGGACGGAGCAGTACTTCCGTTTCTCCGGTGACATTTCTCTGGGTACTCTCCATGAATGCCTCCATATCCCGCATAGCAGGATCGAGATATTGCGCTTCGTGCATGAGTTGTCCATAATAATTTGCAATCATCTCTTTCCAGTAAAGCTGTCCTTTTACCAGAACATGCTTTTCGAGCAGGTGGTGGGCTTTTATAATTATCAGTGGAGCAGCGGCTTCGAATCCTACCCGGCCTTTGATGCCTATTATAGTGTCCCCGATATGTATATCACGTCCTATGCCGTATGGACTTGCAATGCGGGAAAGATTTTTTATGACTTCTACAGGGGACATTTTTTCCCCGTTCAGCATTACAGGTTCCCCTTTCTCAAAACCGATCTTTATCTTCTCTTCTCCGTGTTTTGTTACCTGGTGCGGATAAGCCTCTTCAGGAAGGCAACCATTTGAGGAAAGAGTTTCCACGCCTCCTATACTGGTTCCCCATATACCTTGGTTTATAGAATACTTACTCTTATCCCAACTGAATACGAACCCGTGTTCCGTAAGATAGTCTATCTCCTCTTTCCTGCTTAGCTGGAGTTCCCTGATAGGTGCAAATATTTTAACTTCCGGGGCCATTATTTCAAATACCATATCGAATCTTACCTGATCGTTTCCCGCTCCGGTACTGCCGTGGGCAACATATTCTGCTTTTAACTTCTTTACATGATTCAATACCTCAAGAGCCTGGAATATCCTCTCGGAACTTACCGACAAAGGATATGTGGAGTTTTTTAATATATTGCCGAAAATAAGATATTTTATACCTTTATTATAATATGTCTCAACGGCATCTATGGTAGTATGGGTGGATGCTCCCAGATGCAGGGCGCGTTCTTCTATTCTTTTTGCCTCTTCCGGGGTAAAACCTCCGGTATTTACCATAATGGTATGCACTTCGAGATTTTTCTCGTTTTTTAGGTAAGGAACACAAAATGAAGTGTCTAACCCTCCGCTGAATGCAAGTACTACTTTTTCTTTCATCTCTTACTTAATTAAATTACGTCAGTTATAAAATACCTAAATGTTTTATTATTGTTTTTAACGGGTAAGTTATTCCGCGCCCTACTACCCCTATTACGGACGATATGGGAAGTATTTTTGTGTTTATAGGGAATAGTCTTACCTGTTTTCCCGATTTATTTACTATCTCTTTAGGGTCATACAGCAAGGCGGTACACAGGCACATTTTGTAATTGTTCCTTTCGAGTATATCTGCGTTCCTGCATCCCCGGCATCCCTCCCAGAATTCCGCATCGTCGGTAAGTTCTGAGAAAGGAACAGGCCTGTATCCTAATTCCGAGTTTATTTTCATTACCGCAAGCCCCGTGGTTATGCTGAAAATTTTGGCATAAGGATACATTTTCCTTGAAAGCTCAAAGATTTTCTGTTTTATTCTCCTTGCTAGTCCTGTTTTTCTGAATCTGTGTGCGACTATCAGTCCCGAGTTTGCTACGAATTTTGTGTGGCTCCATGTTTCTATATAAGAGTAACCTGCAAACGAGCCTTCCTCTGTTATTGCAATCACGGATTTTCCGTCACGCATTTTCTCCTTTACATATTCGGGACTGCGTTTGGCTATTCCTGTTCCCCTTTCCTGGGCAGAAATATAAACAAGTTCACAGATCTCTTCTGCATAAATAAAGTGGGATTCATCTGCCACATAAATGTTTACTTTCATCTTATTAAATGATAAGTTAAAATATTGAACATAGCCGGTTAAGGCATATAACTATGTAGTGTGTATTTGGGTAAATTCTTCCCCCGAAAAGGGAAGCCTGATATATTACGAACTATAAAGTGCTTTTAACAAGCATTACAGTCCTCTATTTTCGGACTAATGAATAAGCCACACGTGCATGGCGTCGGACGTGCCATACTAAAGTATCGAATTGTAATATGTGACTGTTTTTCTTCATTGCCTGCAAAGATACGAAAAAAATTATATGTATGAAAATTTTTTATTGTATTTTATCGGGGGAAAATTGATATTCTAAATATATAAATTACTTTACTAAACGTTGAAATTTTTTATCTTTGTCTGCTTCATATTTGTTTTAAAAATTTTTCAATAAATAATATTTTATGATTTACGCATTTTTTATAG
>CAYVED010000034.1:5335-25361 GCA_964449975.1 uncultured Muribaculaceae bacterium | reverse complement strand
ATACATTTTATCACGATTTTCTCTGGTTTAAATTTGCACGAGACTTAGAATTCAGGCTCCGCTATTCGTCCCGGAAAGCAGCTTAAAATAACTAAAAAATATCCTTATCCCTCCACAGGGAAATCGGTCGCTCGAGATTCCCGGATACACCCTTTCTAAAACCTGCTTTTATCCACTTCTTTATATTCTTTTTTCTTATACTTGCCGAATCTATAACTAAAAGAAAGTTTTACACATTGAGTTTCATTTATTTTCTTCATTAAGGAGTACTGGCCGGCCGTATTTACTTCAATGTTATTAGGTAAAGAAGATCGGAAAATATCATTGACAGAAAGTGTGAATACCGCCTGATCTTTTAAAAAAGTATATTTAAGTGCAGAGGATATGGTGTAGAAATAACCCAGATCATACAACCCCTGTATGACACCCGAACTTGTAAAAGAGCCGTTTACAGATAAAGATAACGATTTCACGGAAGGAATTTTAAACGTATTGTTCATGTGTATCATCCCTACCAGACTCGTTCGGTCAAAATTAATTGAATTAAATTTATCACATTTCTGATGTTGCCGCAATCCGGTCATATTCACCTTTGCATCCCAAACTCTACCTGCCTTAAACGGAGCAATAAGCGATATGCCAAAACTCGTCTGATAATTAAAATTGACAATTTCGAATATCGTGACAAGCTCATCTTCTTTTTGATAGGGCATTTGTGTAAAGAAATCGGGAGAATAATTATAAAATCCGGTAATTATATACCTGCTTCTAAGTATATACATAAGCCTTGCCGTATAAGTTCTATAAGGCATCAGATCCGGATTTCCTATGACATACGAATAAGCATTCAAGGGCACTTTCTGCGTACTTAAGTCCCAGTATCCCGGATAAGTTACATTGCTGCTTATACTAAATTGCAAAATATTGTTTTTATTTGGTTTGTAGTTGAGCAGAAAAGTCGGATATATAGCCCATTTGCTCCATAAAGTGCCTGCATTGGAGTTATTAGCATAGTAGTATTCCCCTTTTATTCCAATCCGGAGTGTAAATTTCTCTTTTATGTCGCCTGAAGTCTCAAAATATACATTACCCGTATATTCTTTTTGCTTCATGTTATCTACGTAGTTATTTTGCGGGGCATTGTGGTAGTAGTATTCCCCTCTGTTGTGTGAGCTGTTATATGAACCGTTCAAGCCGTAATCCAAACTCCATTTTTTGATTTTCTTATTATTACTTACATATACCTGAGTCTTGTTTACAGTCTGTAATGTCGGATTATATAGTTTCGTTAATATCTCTTTTTCATCACGATTCAGGTAATTCAGACTATTATCTCCATTGTAATACGTATAACTTAGTCCTGCAAGAAATCCGTTTTTTCGTTCATACTGTAATGAAATATCGTGCAAATCCGTCTCCCCTTCCAAGTCCGTACGGCTTTTATTTCTTACCGTACCGGCTCCTTCAAATAGCGTCCGGGCCTCTCCGGATGATTTATTATTTGTCGGATTATAATAGTATGCCAACGAGAGGGAACTTTTGTCGGAAAATACATAATCCGCTCCTATTCTTCCTGTTAAGCCATACCCTTTACTTGTCCGCCTTTGCGTCTGATCTATTGATATTGCTTTTCCTTTATAATGATGTATTGCAAACATATCTTCTCCGCTATATGTTTTTGTACCATTAATATTTAAGAGAAAGTCTACATTTAACCCCTTGTTTGCATATTGGAGATTGGTGTAAACCCTCCCCCGCGGATATTTGTATTGCCCGTATTCCAATCCGGACTCTCCCATCAGTTTGGAATTATTTTCTTTGGGCCTGGAGAGCACCACATTTATTACAGAGCCGTTAAAATTATATTTTGCAGGAGCCACATACATAATCTCTACGTTTTCTACTCTCGACGCCGGAGTACTTTTGAGCAACATAGAGAGTTGTTCCAATGTCATCGTACTCATTTTACCGTTTATTATAATTTTTAAGGACGGCGAACCTATCAATTCGATTCTCCCGGCATTCGCCGTGATCCCCGGTACTTCTTTTAAAATATCGAGAGCATTGGTGGCCGTACTCTCTTTCAGTATTTTGGGAATAGTATAGATTAATGCTCCATTTTTTGATTTTACCACCGGCATATCCGCTTTAATGACTGCGGCATTCAGATTAAAATCCATTGCAATATCTTCTGTCTTTTTTTTTAAAGTATCCGTAGTCTGTGCATAACTTACAACCGTTATGAAAACACCGATAATTCCATATAGCCTTTTATACATAGAAGTGATTTTTCAATGAATAAGCATTATAGTCTGTTTATAACGCAAAGATAAGTATTCATCAGCATTTGGCAAGGCTAAATAACAATTCCTGCCTCATTCTTATCTAATCATTCTTTCAGGTTACACTCATCATCAGAAGAGAGTGGCAATTATTGTTTTAATAACCGATATTCAGAATACCCCCTGACTAAATAAACAATCCGCTCATAAGAAGATACACCAGTCCCGACATTACTATGGTAGCCGGAATTGTCAGTATCCATGCTCCGACTATATTCTTTGCCGTAGCCCATTTTACGGAAGCTACTCCCCTGGTAATACCTACACCTATTATGGAACCGGTAATAGTATGCGTAGTACTTACCGGAATACCTGAAACGGCAGTACCTATAAGAGTGAGCGCTCCGGCCGTTTCCGCGCAAAATCCCTGTACCGGCTTTAATTTGGCAAGTCCGTCTCCCAATGTCCTGATTACTTTCCATCCTCCGGTTATCGTACCTAAGGCTATCACGGTATAACAGGTAAATATAAGCCACGCCGGAACATGGAATCCCATAGCGGTATCATAAAGATAAGTTCCAACAAAATCATTCTTATCCGCAACGCTGAAAAGCAGGATAGCTATTATACCCATCGTTTTCTGAGCATCGTTTGCTCCATGTCCGAGGCTGAAAATAGCGGAAGACAAAAGCTGCATTTTCTTAAAAATACCGTCCACTTTTACGGGCACGGCTTTCTTGAAAACAAACATTGTAATACACATCATCATAAAACCCAGGATAAGCCCTATAAGCGGGGAAAGAACTATAAATAACGCTATTTTAACTATCCCCGCTCCAATAAGATAGGAAGATCCGTATGCAAACCATACCGGCCCTATCAATCCTCCGATAAGAGAATGCGAGACGCTTATAGGCATTCCCAGATGAGTACAGAGCCATACCCATATAACGGCCCCTATAAGAGCGGAAAGTATTATCCATTCGTTTATTATACCGGGTTCCACGATACCTTTTCCCATTGTGGTAGCCACGCTCACCCCGAAAATAAAAACGGCCGCAAAATTCCAGAAAGCGGCCCAGAGAACAGCGCCCGTAGGAGAAAGTACTTTGGTAGAAACTATAGTCGCGATGGAGTTGGCGGCATCATTCATACCGTTGAGAAAATCGAACAAAAGCGCGATAAAAACCGCTGTTAAAACAACTGTAAGCATATTTTTCAGGATTATCCTATTTTTACTATTATCGTTTTAACACAGTCGCTTATCTCTTTGGCCTTATCGGTGGTATCCTCAAGGCTCTGCACTATATTTTTATTCTTTGTAAGCTCTATCCCGTTTTTCTCCATCTCAAAAAGATTGCTCATATAACATTCATAAAGATCATCCACCTCATGTTCAATCTCTTTTATCCTTTCGCATTTCTGCATGATAAATTTAGACTTGCCCGACAAGAATTCCAGTTCTTTCATTATATCCGATACGATACGGGCGTCTTCCAGTATAGCCTCCCCTATCTCAATCCAAACCTTATCTATTGATTGCGGACGATAGATAACTATTTTCTTTGCGGCGTCATGTATGAAATCAAGAAAAGTCTCCACACGGGAAGCGAGAGTCTGGACGTCCTCCCGGTCAAAAGGAGTTACGAAAGTTTTATATAGCTCCTGAAAGATAGTCATTGCCACAGCATCCCCCCCGGTCTCTATTCTCTTTATTTCTTTGCCGATCTCTTTTCTTCTGTCGGGGGATTCCTCTTTAAGGAGTTCCATAAGTAATGATGCGGCTCTTTCAACCAATTCAGCCTGTTTAATATATAAAGGATAGAACTTTTTCTCCTTCACTACAAAATACTGAAAAAATTTATCGATTTTCATAAGTTAAATAATTTATGGTTATCCGATTTATAAAATTTTCAGAACGATAAAAACCTCTTCGCTCTCAAAATAATTTCCTCTTTTTCACTGCAAATTTACGTGAAAAAAACTTCGCTTTTGTTAAGATTTAGTTAATACGCCGGCAGATTTTTTTTGCAATAATATTTTTTTTAATAGCTTTGCATCCATAAAACAAAAAATAAGGAAAAAGCGATTTCCGGACTATGTATAATAATCTGCAAAATAGTAATAACGTCAGCAGCCTGTTGAACCTGTTCAGCAGGAGCATTGCCGTTATTATTATTGTTGTCATTATTATTACGCCGTAGCTCCGGGATCCAATAAGTATATAGTAATATAACGCCGCTTATCGGATTCTTCCGGTAAGCGGTTTTTTTATGCACTTTTTTAAACTGATAAAAATGAAACCGCTAAAAAGCATCACAACATTAACCGGCCGCAACATGTCCGGAGCCAGGGCTTTATGGAGGGCAAACGGCATGAAGGAAGAACATTTCGGAAAACCCGTGATAGCTGTTGTAAACTCTTTCACCCAGTTCGTTCCGGGACATACCCACCTGCATAATGCCGGACAAACGGTAAAAAAGATTATTGAATCGCAGGGGTGTTTTGCAGCCGAATTCAATACCATAGCGATTGACGACGGCATAGCAATGGGACACGACGGAATGCTCTATTCCCTTCCGTCCAGGGAGCTTATCGCCGACAGCATAGAATATATGTGCAACGCGCATAAAGCTGATGCCATGATCTGCATCTCTAATTGCGACAAAATAACCCCGGGAATGCTCATGGCGGCAATGAGGCTGAATATTCCGGCGGTGTTCGTATCGGGAGGAGCTATGGAATCCGGAAATATAGACGGACAGGATTACGACCTTGTAGATGTCATGGTCAAAGGCGGAGATAAAAACGTCGGCGAAAAAGAGCTGGAAAAATTCGAGAAACGAGCCTGTCCCACATGCGGATGTTGTTCCGGTATGTTTACGGCTAATTCTATGAACTGCCTTACGGAGGCGCTCGGCCTCTCCCTTCCGGGAAACGGTACGATACTGGCAACGCACAGGCAAAGAAAAGAACTTTTTACAAAGGCGGCATACCTTATAGTTAAAAATGCATCTGAATATTATTTCAATGATAACCAGAATGTTCTACCTCGTTCGATAGCAACATCAAAGGCTTTTCTCAATGCCATGTCCCTGAATATAGCAATGGGAGGTTCGAGCAATACGGTGCTGCACCTGCTGGCTCTGGCCCGCGAGGCCGGAGTAGATTTCACTCTGAAAGATATAGATGCTCTGTCCCGTAAAATACCCGTTTTATGTAAAGTCTCCCCAAACAGCAGATACCATATACAGGATGTAAACCGCGCGGGCGGAGTAATGGGGATACTGGGGGAACTCGAGAAAGGCGGATACATAGATACTTCCGCTGTTCGTGCGGATTATCCCTCCCTTAAAGAGGCTTTGCGGGAGAACGACATAATGAACGAAAGTATACCCGCCGGGAATAAAGACAAATACCTCTCCGCTCCCTGCAACTCGTTTAATATAATACTCGGATCTAACGATACTTATTATGATACTCCCGATAAAAACAGGAGTACGGGGTGTATCAGGGACATCGGGCATGCCTACTCGAAAGACGGCGGGCTGGCGGTATTATACGGGAACCTGGCTCCGGATGGAGCCATTGTAAAAACGGCCGGGGTAGATGAAAAAATATTGAAATTCAGGGGAGCTGCAATAGTCTTCGAATCGCAGGAAGAGGCTGTGGAAGGAATTCTGAAAGGAAAAGTCAGGCCCGGCAATGCCGTAATAATAAGATATGAAGGGCCTAAAGGCGGTCCGGGAATGCAGGAGATGCTTTACCCCACTTCTTACCTGAAAAGCGCCGGACTAGACAAGGAGTGCGCACTTATAACGGACGGAAGGTTCTCAGGAGGAACAAGCGGGCTTTCTATAGGACATGTATCCCCTGAGGCTGCGGATAAAGGAAATATAGCACTGATACACGACGGAGATATAATAGAAATAGATATTCCCGGCAGGCGCATCGAGATAGCGGTTCCGCAAAACGAACTTAGAAAAAGGAGAGAAATGAAGGAGAAAGACCATAAAAGCGCTTATATGCCTGAAAAGAGAAACAGGAATGTAAGCAAAGCCCTTAAAGCATACGCGGCATTTGTATCTTCGGCCGACAAAGGGGCTGTAAGAATAATCAAATAGAGATCGGTATAGAACATAAAGACCGGAAAATATGAAAACAATAACTATAAATAATTCCGCAGTATCGGGAAACAAAAGAAGGGCTAAAGGAACCGAGGCCCTGCTGCTTTCATTATTGGCCGAAGGAGTAGATACTCTTTTCGGGTATCCGGGCGGAACCATAATGCCTCTTTACGACGAACTTTATAATTACAGGGATAAACTGAACCATATATTGGTAAGGCATGAACAGGGAGCAGTACATGCAGCGCAGGGCTACGCCAGAAGTACGGGGAAACCGGGAGTATGTGTTGCTACTGCCGGCCCGGGAGCCACCAATTTCGTGACCGGGATAGCGGATGCAATGATGGATTCAACCCCCATTATATGTATAACCGCTCAGGTAAGCACGGATAAACTGGGAAGCCGTTTTTTCCAGGAGGCGGATATGATAGGCATAACCCTTCCGATAACAAAGTGGAGTTACCAGATTACCGAGGCGAAAGAGATACCCGAAACTGTATCGAAAGCATTCAGGATAGCCCTGTCCGGCAGACCCGGCCCCGTTGTGATAAGCCTCACCCGCAACGCGCAAGTCGAAACGGCGGAAATAGAGTTAAAATCGCATAAAAGTCCGGAATCGCATCCGCAGAACAATTCCGGCAACGCCCCGGCAAGCAGGATAGAAGCTGCCGCAGAACTTATAAATTCGGCCTCTAAGCCCCTTATAATAGCAGGACAGGGAGTTACGCTATCGGGAAGCGAGAAACTGCTTAAAGAGCTGGCGGAAAAAGGAAATATCCCCGTAGCAACTACCCTGCTCGGCATTTCTTCAATTCCTACTTCCCATCCGCTCTATTTCGGGAACGTGGGTATGCACGGACATATAGCCCCTAACGTAATGACCCAGCAGGCAGATGTGATAATAGCCGCAGGGATGAGATTCTCCGACAGGGTAACCGGAGAGACAAAAGGATACGCCCCCAGGGCCAGAATAGTCCATATAGAGATAGACAAGGCCGAAATAAACAAGAACGTAAAAGCCGATATTGCCCTTAACGCAGATGCGGCCCGTGTTCTGAAAGAGTTGAACAAACGTATAAAATACTCAGCAAGAAGGGAGTGGCTTGCATTCGGAGAGAAGGCGAAACGCCATGAATATGATACTATAATATCGAAAGAACTCGGAAACAGAGGAAATGAAATATTAATGGGACAGGTTGCCGAATGCGTATCCAGGCAGGGAGGATATGACAGTATTATCGTCACCGACGTAGGGCAGAACCAGATGTTCAGCGCCAGATATGCCGTATTTGCCCGGAAAAGAAGCTGGATCACGTCAGGAGGATTGGGTACAATGGGATTCGGCCTGCCTGCCGCAATAGGCGCGAAAACCGGAAATCCCGATAAAAATGTAGTAGCCGTACTCGGAGACGGCGGGTTCCAGATGAACATACAAGAACTGGGAACCATAATGCAATCCGGTATAAATGTTAAAATCGTCCTTCTGAATAACTCTTTCCTGGGAATGGTAAGGCAGTGGCAGGAATTGTTCTTCGATAAAAGATACTCTTTCACTCCTATGGCAAACCCCGATTTCATTCGGCTTGCAGAATCATACGGAATAAAAGGGGAAAGAATAGACAAACCTGCCCAACTGGAAGCAGCAATAAAAAGAATGTACGAATGGGACGGGGCATACCTGCTGGAAGCAGTCGTAAAAAGCGAAGAAAATGTATTCCCGATGGTTCCGGCGGGAGCTACCCTGGATGAAATAATATTGAAAAAAAGGGGTTAAGAAACTGTTTTAAATTTAAAATTTATTTATATGGAACAAAAACAAATACTGGTAACGGCCGTAGGAAAAAACCGCCTGGAAATCCTGGGACGTATAACTTCATTATACCTGCAAAGACATATTCCGGTAGAGAGCCTTGTCATGGAACAGTGCGGGGACGGAAACGGACTGTATAAAATATGCGCAAGAGCGCCGGAAGATTCTATTATAAAGATAGTAAATCAGATAAGTAACATCATAGATATATCAGAAGTGAAATATAATTATAATAATCAATAAATAAACCAATTAACAAAATTTACGATAATGGCAAGAATGAATTTCGGAGGCGTAGAGGAACAAGTGGTAACCCGCGCCGAATTCCCGCTTGAAAAAGCACTGGAAACATTAAAAAACGAAACAATAGCTATCATAGGTTACGGCGTACAGGGGCCGGGACAGGCATTAAACCTTAAAGACAATGGGTTCAACGTAATAGTGGGGCAACGCAAAAACTCCGGAACATGGGATAAAGCTGTTGCCGACGGGTGGGTTCCCGGAGAGACGCTGTTTGAAATAGAAGAGGCATGCTCAAGGGGTACTATAATAGAATACCTGCTTTCCGATGCAGGGCAGATTTCAGTATGGCCTTTAATAAAAAAACATCTTGAGCCGGGGAAAGCCCTGTTTTTCTCACACGGGTTCGGAATTACATACAGCGAGCGGACGGGCATAATTCCCCCTGAAGACATAGATGTAATATTAGTTGCTCCGAAAGGTTCCGGAACATCCCTGAGAAGGCTTTTCTTAAAAGGAAAAGGAATCAACTCGTCTTATGCAGTCTACCGGGATGCGACAGGTAATGCGGTAGAAAGAACTTTAGCCCTGGGAATAGGCATAGGAAGCGGGTATCTTTTCGAAACCACTTTCAGAAAAGAAGTTTACTCCGATCTCACGGGAGAGAGAGGCTCTCTTATGGGAGCTATACAAGGGCTGTTCGCCGCACAATACCAGGTATTGAGAGAGCACGGACACACTCCGTCGGAGGCATTTAATGAAACAGTGGAAGAACTTACACAAAGTCTCATGCCGCTTATAGCGGAAAACGGTATGGACTGGATGTACGCCAACTGCTCTACCACCGCCCAACGGGGAGCGCTGGACTGGTGGAAAAATTTCCGGGATGCAAATATTCCCGTATTCCGCCGGCTTTACAATGAAGTGGCAAGCGGGTACGAAGCGCAAATATCAATAGATTCCAACAGTAAACCGGATTATCGCGCCAAACTTGAAGCGGAACTTAAAGAGTTGCGCGAAAGCGAAATGTGGAGAGCCGGAAAAACGGTAAGAGAGTTGCGCTAATCTGCCTGAGTTCACACTGAAAAATGAAACAAAAAAAATTTTATAATATATGAACTACGAACATTATTTCCCGAAACCAGAGGATATTTTCCGGGCGCAGACCACGATAAACGAAATAGTCCCGCCCACTCCTCTTACGCATAATATATATTTATCGAAAATATATAATGCAGATATTTTTCTCAAACGGGAAGATCTCCAGGCAGTACGCTCTTATAAAATAAGGGGGGCATATAACAAGATCAGGAGCCTTTCCGGCAATGAACGGGAGAAAGGAATAGTCTGCGCAAGCGCCGGAAACCATGCACAGGGGGTTGCATACTCCTGTAATCACATGGGAATAAAAGGATACATCTATATGCCCGCAACAACCCCAAAACAAAAAATAGAGCAGGTTAAGATGTTCGGCAACGGAAATGTGGAAATCATCCTGGAAGGCGATACGTTCGATAATTCGAATGCCCTGGCACTGGAATTCGCAAAACAAAGCGGAAAAACATTCATTCCTCCTTTTGATGATCCGCTTGTCATAGAGGGACAGGGAACCGCAGGTGCGGAAATAATGCAGCAGAACCGTGAAAAAATAGATTATCTTTTTATCCCGATAGGCGGCGGAGGGCTGGCAGCAGGAACAGGAGCTTATTTCAAACAAATAAGTCCCGGAACCAAGATTATAGGAGTAGAGCCGGCAGGGGCGGCAGGAATGAAAGCCTCAATTGAAAAAGGAAAGGTAACAGAGCTGGGAAGTATCGACAAATTCGTAGACGGAGCCGCCGTAAAAAGAGTGGGAGATTATACTTTCAATATCTGTAAAGAGGTGCTCGATGATATTATAACGGTTCCGGAAGGGGCTGTCTGCACGACAATCCTCGAACTGTACAATAAGAACGCCATAGTGGTAGAGCCGGCAGGGGCGCTTTCCATTGCCGCATTACGGTTCTGCAAAGATAAAATTGAAAATAAAAACATAGTATGCATCGTAAGCGGCAGTAATAACGACATAACACGTACCGAAGAGATACGGGAAAAATCATTACTTTACGAAGGGCTTAAACACTACTTTATAATCCGTTTTCCCCAACGCTCAGGCGCCCTGCACTCTTTTATAAGAGATATACTTGGGCCGCACGATGATATAACCCATTTTTCTTATACGAAAAAAACGAACAAAGAGCAGGGCCCGGCCATAATAGGAATAGAACTGGCCGTACCTGGAGATTACGGTTCGCTGACAGAACGTATGGAAAGGCACGGGGTAAAATATGAATATCTCAACAATAAAAAAGACCTGTTCGAATTTATCGTATAGGCGACCTTTATTCTTAAACCGATAATAAATCAAACGAAAATGGACTGGACTAAATTATCTTTTTCATACATAAAAACCAATACTATCATTGTATCTCAATATAAAAACGGTAAATGGGAAGCTCCGGTAAGCCTGACCGAAGATAATATAACCCTTAACGCCATGTCTGCATCGCTGCATTACGGGCTTCAATGTTTCGAGGGGCTTAAAGCCTTCAACGGAAAAGACGGTAAAATAAGGATATTCCGGCCGCGTGAAAATGCCGCGCGGCTGAAAAGATCGGCGGAATATATAGGTATCCCGGCTCCCGGAGAAGAACTGTTCATAAATATGGTAAAACGGGCCGTAGAAGAAAATAAAGACTTTATTCCGCCTTACAGTACAAGGGGATCATTATATATCAGGCCGGCCCTGCTGGGAACCGGGGGACAGATCGGTCTTTATCCTTCATCGGAGGCGCTTTTTTTTGTTGCGGTGAATCCGGTAGGGTCATACAGCGGGAAAACACTGGAACCTGTAAATGCGGTAATCTCAAGAGAATACGACAGGGCTGCCCCTAACGGCAGCGGGTCATATAAAATAGGAGGTAATTATGCAGCCGCAATGCTGGCGTCATCCGTTGCAAAAAGAGCCGGATATAACTCCGTATTATACCTCGATCCTCTGGAACATAAATATATAGATGAGTTTTCATCATCGAATTTTTTTGCAATAAAAGGAGATACATATATAACCCCGCTGTCCGGAACGGTTCTTCCTTCCATTACGAACAAAACTCTGGAACGGATAGCTTCCGATTCGGGAATGAAAACCGAAAGAAGAAAAATAGCCGTGGAAGAACTCGCGTCTTTCGACGAGACGGGGGAATGCGGTACTGCCGTGGTAATTACCCCCGTATGGAGCATTGACGATAAGCCGTACATAAATTCCCCGGAGTGTACGGGATACAGATACGAAAACAGGGATGATAAAGGAAATAATATATGCGGAGAAAAAAGCCGCATGTTGTATGAAAAACTTACAGGAATACAATACGGAGAGAGAGAAGATTCTTACGGCTGGTGCATGATATTATAACTTAAACTGTTATATTTGTAAAAATTCCGGATAATTTTATGAACCGATTATTATTTACATTTACGGCAATTCTCGTTTTTTTAACGGCCTCCGGCAACGCAATGAAAGGGGCCGGGAATAAAGATTCACTTATTTTCTGCAAAATCATATCCGGATTAGCTCCATACAAAAACGCACCGGCTTCAGAACGGATGACAAAAGCAGCTCTGATGCTGCTGGGAACGCCGTACGTCGCGGGTACGTTGGAGCATGTTCCGGAAAAACTAGTGATAAACCTGCATGAAACCGACTGTATAATTTTCGTGGAAACATGTCTCGCCCTTGCAATAACGGCAGGCGACGAAAGTCCCTCATTCGGAAAATTCAAGGATATTATACGGCAATTAAGATACAGGAACGGCATTATAGACGGCTATGCAAGCAGGCTGCATTATACCAGCGAATGGATAATCCAGGGAGAAAAAAACGGTATTCTGAAAGAAATAAGCAGAGAAACGGCAAATACGCCGTCGGGACAAAAATTCTTTTTTATGAGTACTCATCCGCAGTCGTACAAACAATTATCGGGAAACAGAGAGGAAACGGAAAAAATAAGGCAAATAGAAAGAAAACTGAACGGATACGAATATTTTTATATTCCTAAAGAAAAAATAAATCTTTATCTGGATAAAATAAAACCGGGGGATATAATAGGTTTCAATACGTCCGTTCCGGGACTCGATATTACCCATGTCGGAATAGCGTACATGGAAAACGGTAAACTTACGTTTATCCACGCCTCCACGACAGGAAAGAGAGTGATTATCGAACCTGCCGGCCTCACCGGGTATCTAAACAAAATAAAGTCGAATAACGGCATAAGAATTATAAGACTAATATAAAATTTTTTATACTTTTGTAGAGATTTCAAATACATTTTTATGTTAAAAAGAATTACTGCAAAAATAATCCTGTTTACACTGCTCTCCGGGCTGGTAAGTTACAGTCTAAAGGGAGAGAATTACCGGGACACAAACAGTGTTTACATAATCAGCTCATTCTCATATAGTAACGAATGGGGGCAGATACTTGCAAAAAAAATAAAAAAAGATCTTGAAAGTTCGCTGAATCTTAATAATATTACGATAATTTATTCCGGAGTGGATAAAGCGGATACGCCGGAGCAGGCCATGGAACTGCTGAATCCGGAGATATGGAAAGACTCGAATCCGGAACTGCTGATAGTAATAGGATACGAAGCGTGGATGACCCTGCGGAGTTTCGACGATACGTTGCTGAAAAAGACGCCGGTAATAATATGCGGCATAGAACGGCAGGAATTTCCGGACTATAAATATTATCTTAATAATAAAAATATTTCCGCGTCATATATGGTAAGTACGGATTCGCTACTGTCCGGCTATAATGCAGCAGCAGTTCCCGTAAAGGATTATTCGGAAAATACGATAGCAGAAATATCCAGGTTACTTCCGCAAGTACGGAATATAGTATATATCTCGGAACAATCATATACGGATCATATTTATATAGAAAGATTCGAAGAAATAATAAACTCCAAGTACCCGTCATTGTATTTCGGAGTCATAAAAACTCCTTTTGTAACGGAGGAATTTCTGAATTCGCTAAGGCTGAAAATAGACGCGAATAATACGGCGCTGATAATAAATAATTTTAATATCCGGGAAAATCCCGATAAAAGTCCATGGGATACGGATGTACTTGAAGCTCCGGTATTCCTGCTCCGGTATAAAGATCTGGATAACACTCACAGTATAGTAGGAGGCGTTTTTGAACCTGTAAACATATATGCTTCGAAAGTAGTATCGGCAGCCGGGAATATTCTGGCAGGAAAGAAACCGGAACAGGAGAGGGAAGTCCGGGGAGAATCGCCGAATTTCGTAAACAAGGCCGCTGCAATGAAATTCAATATAAAATTGAAAGATCTTCAGGGGTTATTCCTTGTGAATGAATCCGGAAGCGATACAAGGAAATTGGTAATCACTGCCGCCGGTATAATATTAATAGCCCTTATGTTCATTTTTACCGTGATAACGGCAATAAGGGTATTGGGGAAAAGAAGACGTATTCTTAAAGAGACAAGGGAATATTCGGATACGGTAAAAAATTACGGTGCGGTATATACGAATATCCCCGTAGGGATTGCCGCTTTCAATGAAGACGGTACATTTTGCGAAGGGAACGCGGAATTTATGAGGATTATCAGGATAATTATTCCGGATTTCCGGCATACGAATAAATTCAATCTCTTCATATCCGGCCTTATTACGGACGATATAAGGGAAGCCGCAGATAAAAGCGGAATAGCGGAAAAAACCATATCGGTTGAAAACAATAATTCCGAATTTGTTGCAAGGCTTATATTCACCCCCTGCGATACCCGGAACGGAAAAAGCATCATTATCTGCATTTTCGATATTACGCAGACATTGCTGGAGCGGAAAAAAAGAGATTATATAAATACCATATTCGATAAAGCCCTGGGGGAATCCAGGCTGGGAGTTGCGGAACTGGATATAGCCAAAAAAAGGTACGAAGCCACAGACGGCTGGTATAAAGGTCTGAATATCTCCAGGAACACATCGTTCCGTGAATGTTTCGATAACCTGGAACATAACGATAAAGAAAAAATAATCGATTTTATAGAGAATGCAGTAAAAGAGGGGGAAGTTCAGAAAAAAATGACGGCGGAGATAAAAATATTACAAAACGATTCCGCATATCACTGGGCAAAGATAATGCTCAGAATAAAAGAACGTGATATAGAGAAAAACCGTATAATATGTTCGGCAATCTTAATTGATATAGATTCCCATAAACAAAAAGAAGAGAACTTAAAAGAGATATATACGAGGATAATTCAATCCAACATGACAAAGAATTCTTTCCTTTCGAATATGAGCAATGATATTAGAATGCCTCTCAATGCTATTGTGGGTTTCTCGGAGCTTATAATAGAATCTACCGATGCCGCAGAACAGAAAGAGCTCGTAAAATATCTTAACGAAAATAACGAAAAATTCCTGAAACTAATATCCGATATAGTAGATATATCAAAAATAGAATCCGGAACCATGAAATCCGCAATGGGGGATGTGGATATTAACAAAATGATGAAAGAATTAATAAAAACAGCAGAACCCCATATAGATGCCCGTAAAATAAAAATTGTTTTCAACCCTAAAGAACACTGTATAGTATATTCCGATAAAGACAGACTGCAACAGGTAGTGGCAAATTTCCTGTCAAATGCCGTAAAATTTACGAAAGAGGGCTACATAGAGCTTGGATACAGACTTTTATCCAAGAAAATACAATTATACGTAAAAGATACGGGTTGCGGTGTGGAACCGGACAAAAGAAAACACCTGTTCGATCGTTTTTCAAAAAACAATAATGACTACACCAGTTGCGGGATAGGTTTATCCATAGCTTCTTCGATAATAAAATTCCTGAAGGGAGAGATAGGCTTCGAAAGCGAGATAGGTAAAGGTTCCACTTTCTGGTGTACGATACCGAGCGAATATGTCGGTACCGATACCCAGATAGGACTGACCGGGAAACTCGAATCAGCCACAATGCACATGGGTGGAAATCTGAAAACCATTCTCGTGGCCGAAGATAATGAAAACAACTTCCAGTTGCTGAATTTCATACTGAAAGGAAAATTCAAGATTATCCACGCCATAAACGGGGAAAAAGCCGTAGAATTATTCAGGGAACATAATCCCGATATAATTTTAATGGATATAAAAATGCCGGTAATGGACGGATACCAGGCAGCGGCCGTTATCCGGCAGATTTCCGCAGAGGTTCCTATTATTGCCGTAACGGCGTACGCTTTCAGCAATGATAAAGAGAAAATACTCGACAGCTCTTTTAACCGATTCATATCCAAGCCTGTAAGAGAAAAAGAACTAATGGAGACCATTAACGGGATTTTTAACAAATAAAAAACGCAGTTATGTTTAATCGCATAAAAAAATATATAACGGGATCATTATTCATCTCCCTTTTCTTTATGCCGGGAATCTGTTTCTCCCAGGCGGAGGGCGGTAATATCCTTATAATAAACTCCTACAATAATAATATCAAATGGAGTACGGAAGTATCCGATACCATAACAAAATCCCTTGCCAGATATGCGCCGCAATTAAAAATAGAAGAAATAGATCTCGGCTATAATGAACATCCCGGTAAAAGTTACCGGAACAGCGCTGAGGAAATTATCAGGCGGACAGCAGAGAATATCCCCGATATTGTCATATTAATAGGAGATCCGGCGGAAATCGTATATAATACCGAACTCGTTAAAATTCCAGAATGGTCTGTGGTGAAAAGTCTGGCGGTAAATACGCGCAACTCCAGACTACATGGTACGATACACGGTACGGGCGTAGGATTTCAGATTCCGGTAAAAGACAACATAGGCCTTATAAGAACAATGGTTCCGGGTCTGAACGAAATATTATGGGTAGATAAAAAATACCGCAATTCGGATAAATTAATAAAGGAAATCGAAGATGAAATTGCCTCCAGGGGAATAAAAATCAAATTAAACGTACTCTACGTTACCGGCAATATAGAGTCCTTATATAAAACAATCCTTGAAAACAAACCCGGCCGGGCAATACTTACCGGATCATGGAACTTTCTTGATAAAAACAGTTCATATACGAAAAAGGAAGTCGATTCCCTGTTGTCAAACAAACTTACTTCACCGGTATTTTCGCTGTTTGTGAATTATTATAACAACAGCTATCTGGTGGGAGGATATAATCTTTCCGCAAGAATATGCGCCGAGAAAATAGTGGAGCAGACAAAAAAACTGCTTAACGGCATTCATCCTTCGCAAATACCGTTCGAACAGGTAATAAACGGAGATATACTTCTGAATAAATCCGCGCTTGAGAAATTCGGAATGGAGAGTTATACCAGAAATTATTTCGAAGTAAAATATGTAAATGTCAAACCCTCGTTTCTCGAAATATATAAATATGAATTAATTGTATATACATCTGCATTCGTATTACTGATAATAATTATGCTGTTTTTGCGTAAAAAATCAAAAGAAAATAAAATCATCCGGAAAAATTTAATGAAAATTAAAGAACGCTTCGCCTTCCTTAATGAAATATATGAAAATATAAATCTAAACTTCGCAGTGTACGGTAATACGGGAGAAAAGATAATTGAAGGAATCTCCCATGACGTAGAAAACAATATAGCAAAAGAGTTTCTGCCGCAAAATATTTTCAAAGCGGAATTCATCACAAAGGAAGATGCCGGAGCGATAAGAGGGAAAAAAAGCATGAGCAGGGAATATAATTCAACTATACTTGAAAAATATTCCGGACTTAACCCTGTGGAAGGCAGAGTAATTTCATTCACTATCAAGCCTATACAAACCCCTGCAAACGACTCTTACAAATATATCGCTATAACGTCGGACGTAACCCGCACCCAAACGGATTTGATGGCCAAAGAGACACTGAACACTTTGATAAAGAGCGTTTCTGAAATAACCAACATGGGAGTTTCTTGTTATAATATATTAAACGGTAAAGGATTTGCGACAAACAACTGGTTCAATAACCTGGGAGAGAAGAATACAGGAGCCGTCATTCAGCCGGATTACGCAAATTGTTCTACGGAAGATAAAGCGAAAATAATAGATTTCAAACAGGATCTGCTGAATGCAAAAGCGTCACGGCTGGGACTTGATATGAAAGTATATAATTCCGCCACAGGAAAAGAGAGATGGATAAGGGAGAACATATTCCTGCACGAATATGATCCTAATAGCGGTATAATTGAAGTTATAGATATTAATTTCGATATAAACAAAGAAAAAACAAAAGAGATAAACCTTATAAATCTGAACAAAAAAGCAGAAAGCGTAAATATCGACAACGACAGATTCATAAGCAGTATTTCACATGAGATAAGAACCCCTTTAAACTCGATCATAGGCTTCTCAAACATGCTTACCGGCCTCAGCGATACCGGCGATAAAAGCGACAGGGATGAGATCGTCTGCATTATCAAGAGAAATAATGTTATCCTTATAGAGCTTATAAATAACATCCTTTCAATAGCCAGAATAGATTCCGGCACATGTAACTTCGAAAAAACGAAGATAGAACTTAACGAATTTTTTCAGGAGTTGAAAATAGCTACCGCACACATGGTTGCAGGAGAAAAACAGGTTGCGGATAAAGATATTGATATAGTATGCGATATTCCGGAGCAGCCTCATATCATATTTACGGATGAGTGGAATTTCAGGCAGATAATGATAAACCTGCTTTCAAATGCCGTAAAATTTACGCAGCAGGGAGCGATTACTTTCGGTTACCAGCCGCAGGAAGAAGGTTTTTATTTCTACGTGAAAGATACCGGATGCGGCATAGCCCTTGAAAACCAGGAAAGGATATTCAACAGATTTGAAAAAATCGAAACACATACGTCCGGATCGGGGCTTGGGCTGTCCTTATGCAAAAGCATAGTACATCATCTGAACGGAGAAATAGGGGTTATTTCAAAAGAGGGGGAAGGTTCTACTTTCTGGTTCATATTAAAAACAGAATCAGCATAATATAAGATGATAATAATCGATTCTATACGTTTTTTATCTTTACGGGCAGCCGGCATAGTCCCCGTATCAGGCGGTATAGAATCGTTGTTCCTTTTGTTATCACTTATACTATCAGTATCGGCAATTATATATATGCTGAAAAAAAAGATTATACAAAACCCCAGAGAGCATCTGCAAAATGATCTTCCCGACTTATATTACGAATATGCCGCCATATATGATAATATGCCTACAGGACTTATTACCATAAAAAGAGACGGGACAATAAAGGAATATAATGCGGAAGCTAAAAAGCTGATGGAAAAGGCCGGAATACAAACGGATAAATTCAATCTCTTTGAGAACAAGATATTAGGCCTTAATAACGATGTTTTGAAATTAAAAGATAATATACCTGTAAATAAAAAACTCATCATAAATTCTTCCGGCGGTAATAACAATATCTACCTGAACCTTATGATAATCCCTTCTAATTATTCAAATAAAACGGAATATCAGACCTTTTTGGTAGATGATACGCAGGCCGCAAGTCAGAAAGAGGAAATTGACTATGCAAATGCGGTGTTTAATAAAGCCCTGGTAGAATCAAAGATAGGAATATGCAGGCTTAATCTGTTCGACCATACCGGCTTTGCCACATCAACCTGGTATGACAACCTTTATGTAAATGAAGACATATCTATTCCGGACAGTCTCAAAAGTATTGAACCGGAAGATTATGAAAATATAGAAAATTATATCGGCGAAGTAAAGAACATCCAGTTTGACGAAGAACAGTTCACGGCTTTTGCGAAGAATAACTACAGTAAAAAAATCAGTTGCACGGTACGTACAAAAGACGGGAAAAATAAAACTCATTATCTTAAACTATATTCCGAAATATCCAAATACGACCCCGATAAAGGAGAAATAACAGCGGATTTCATAATCATAAACATAGACGATCAGAAAGAGAGGGAGACGGCCCTTGAACAGACGTATTTGAAAACCAAGGAGGCCGAAGAGTTAAAGCAGTCATTCATATCCAGCATGAGCCGGAAAATAAACACCCCGCTAAATGCCATAACTCTTTCGTGCAGACAGCTTCTTAACAATCCCAATCCCAAAGAAGAAAAATATCTTTTTGAGAAAGCCGAGATAAATACCAACAAACTGCTTAAAATAATAAATGATATAGTAACTGTTGAAGTGCCCCAAAAAACAATATACGGCTATACTGCTCCTCCGGTCAGAAACACGTCGGAAAAAAAGACGCTTCTGATAGCAGAGGATAATGAGAATAATTACCAGTTATTGAGATATATGATAAGGGACAGGTATAAAATAGTACATGCCTGCACCGGAAAGGAAGCCGTAAACATGTATAAAGAGGTTAAGCCGGATGCAATCCTTATGGATATAAAAATGCCGGTTATGGACGGATATCAGGCTGCCGAAGCTATCAGGAACATAGACGGGTCAATACCTATAATAGCTGTAACGTCATATTCGCTCGATAAG
>CAYVED010000034.1:0-5325 GCA_964449975.1 uncultured Muribaculaceae bacterium | reverse complement strand
TGCTCATGGCTCGCTTCTCCTCTTTCCACAACACCATACAACAAAATATTAAGCAGCGGATTCAATGATTATTTATCAAAACCCGTAAATGAAAAAGAGATGTTCCGGAAACTTGAAAAATATTTATAGAAATTTAAGTATGATATTCGTTTTATCCATAATAATACTTAGTGCGGGAGCCGGAATCTCGCTTTATATATATTTCAGCAAGGCAAAAGGAGGAGGTTATACGGGTGAGAGTATAAAGATGCTACAGGATAAAACGGAGCTGATATATAGGGAAACAGCTGTTAATTTCGCTTTATATTCGGAAAACGGGGAACGAAAGCTCCTTGTAATAAACGGAGAAAAAAAAAATAATGATTCGGAGTCGGGAGGTATCCTGTGCAATAATCTTTTCGAAAATCCGGTATTCACGCCCCAAACGGCGGAAACTCTTGAAAAAGAGGGAGCAGCAATATGCGATATAGACACTTTTTCAAATCCCTATACCACCCTGGATTCCGGGAAAAAGGCAATATATAATATAACGATCAAAAAAACCGATAATAAAAAATATAAATATATAACAATAGTAAAAGATATTACAAGCAGTGTAGAAAACAAAGCTGAAAAAGAGAGATTTGAAAAACTCATAGATTTCGCCACCAAAAGATCTATGGTCGGAATAGCCCATTATAATATAACCACAAGGAAAGGTAAGGCCACGGATTCATGGTACGATAATCTTTGTGAAAAGAAAGAAGATATAATACGTACAAGAGGACACAGGGTATCACCGGAAATAAGAGAAAAAGTACTTAATTATCTGGGATCGTTAAAGCATGGAAACCGGGACAGTTTTTCAATAGATTTCGAATTACATACCCCTACCGGAATAAAATGGATAAGGGAGTATATTTTTATTTACCGGATAAAGGATAAAGATAATATAGAGGTTATAGATATAAATTTTGACGTTACCGATCTTAAAGAGAGCGAAAATACCCTTATAGTTCTTAACCGCCAGGTAATGGAGGCGAAAAAAGAGAGCGATAAATTCCTCAGTAACATAAGCCATGAGATAAGGACGCCGTTAAATTCGGTAATAGGTTTTTCAGGTCTTTATGTAAACACGGAAGACCGCCTGGAGAGAAAGAATTTCGAAGAGATAATAAGGATGAATATTAATAAGCTTATAGAACTGGTAAATAATGTAATCCTTATCTCAAAAATAGATTCTCATTCGATAAAAACCGTGAAGGAAACTATCAGGATAAACAAAATGATAACACTTCTTCAAAAAGAGACGAAGCAGATGCTACGGGAGGACAAGTCATACACGGGAAAAGAGATTTTGATAAATTGCGATATACCTGACGTAGAACATACGATAAATACCGACAGGAAAATGCTTTATCAGATATTTACTAATCTGCTTTCCAATGCTATGAAGTTCACCGATAAGGGTAATATCACAATAGGATACCGCAAGAAAGAAGATATATATAATTTCTATGTACAGGATACGGGAATAGGAATAGAGAAAAAGTACATGGACAAATTATTCGAAAGATTTGAAAAGGCAGATACATTCACGCAGGGAACGGGACTTGGGCTGCCTTTATGTAAAAGTATCCTTAACAATCTGGGCGGTGAAATTTATGTGGAATCGGAACCAGGAAAAGGTTCTGAATTCAGTTTTACCCTCAAAAGTCTATAGTCAGCTCCATGCTGATTGTTTTATCGCATTATCACATTTTTCTAATGAAAATCACCCCTGCCGAAAGTTTCGGCAGGGGTGAAATTGTAAAAACAGGACTTGTCAGGGCCGTCCGGTTATAACCGGGCTTTCCTGCGGCCAACTATCTTACCGGGTCTTTAGGAACACCGGGAAGCGGTTTGTAACTCTTTAATTCCTGCTTGAGCACCTCTACCGCTTTTTCAAGCTGCCTGTCAATTCCTTTATATTCGTCGAAAGGATTATTATCCACCTCTATATCGGGAACCACTCCTATGTTTTCCACTATCCAGTCTCCGGTATCAACCGAATAAGAGGTAAAGAACGGGGTACGGACATCCTGGCCGTCAAGATAAGGCCTGGATCCCGAAATGCCGACTATACCGCCCCATGTGCGCATACCTATCACTTTACCTAATTTGAGTTGCTGGAAACTGTAAGGGAACAGATCCCCGTCTGACATCGAATATTTATCCACAAGCACCACTTTAGGGCCATAATGGGTAGCATCCGGAACGGTATTAGGGGAACCTCCGTTCCTCGACATTGACATGCGGTGCACTATCCGGCTGAGTTTCTCTATAATAATAGGTGAAACATTCCCGCCGCCGTTCATCCTGTCGTCTATAATAAGAGCTTTTTTATCGAGCTGGGTATAGAATAATTTGGTGAATTCGTCAAGCCCGGCCGTACTCATATCCGGAATATGAATATATCCTATCTCGCCTCCCGACATCTTGTCTACTTTCTCTATATTTCCCTGTACCCACTCATAGTAAGCCAGTTGTATCTCCGAATCAATAGGTTTGACATATACCCTGCGAGCCCCGCTCCCGGAAGGCTTGTCATTTACAAGCAGTTCTACCGTCTCTCCGGCCGTTCCCGTAAGCCCCTGGGTAATATCTTTCATATCCTTGCACGAGTAATTATTTACCGCAAGTATATACATTCCCGGAACGATATTCAATCCGTATTCCGTTAAAGGAGAGCGCAGTTTCGTAGACCAGTTAGCGCCACCGTAAATCTTTTCTATCCTGAAATATCCGCTCTTGTCTTTACTGAATTTAGCTCCCAGCAAACCTGTCTTTATCCTTTTAGGAGAAGGAGCTTCCCCGGAAGTAACATAGGCATGTCCTACATTGAGTTCGGAGATCATCTCCCCTATTATATAAGTAAGATCGTGTCTGTGCTTAACATACGGCAGTAAAACGGCATATTTATCATGTATGGCCTTCCAGTCTTTTCCGTGCATGTTCTTAACATAGAAACCATCCCTGTAAACCCGCCACGTTTCATCGAATATCTGTTTCCACTCATCGGGATACTCCACATAAGTCCTCAAAGCAGATACCGGAACGGCATCCGAAATTTTAAGCGCTCCGGAGAACGGTATTACCGAGAGTTTATTTCCTTCCCGGTAAAGTACTTTTTTATTATCGGAGGTAAAATCCAGTATCGCTCCTTTTCCTATTTCATTATCTTTTCCGTTTTTAAGATTAAACGATCTCAAGGTTCCTCTGCCCGAATAGACGAGTTTGTCGTCAAAGGCGTTTAACAGCCTGTATCTGCCCGGAGCGACGGGAAGAGCGACGGCCCTTTCCGAAATACCCTCAATATCTATCCCTGAGGCAACCGGAGCCTCCTGTTTTGAATCGGCGCCGGCTTTTTCCTGATCATTGGATGTAAGAAGCGGATTAGGAGTGTTCTTGCTTAAAGGAACCACGAAGATATAATTATTATAGCTGTAAAAGGCGTTCCATTCATTTCCCGCATATTGCGCTTTAAGATCTCTTGCAGAGGTGAAATAGAGATATTTCCCGTCGGCAGAAAAAACAGCCGAACCGGAATCATACCATTTATCGGTGACAGGATATATTTTACCCGTTGCTATTTCAAGCAGGTTTACAACGCTTACTTTATTTTTTCCCGACGCAGAAAACGCTATCCATTTTCCGTCCGGGGAAATTGAGATTCCCATAGCCCCGGACTCGTCTCCCTTATAAAGCATTTTCCGTCCGCCCTGCAAATCCACATTATACAGGCATTTGGTTTCGGTAGTATAAAATATGCTCTTTGAATCGGGAGCCCATATAAGATAGTTTTTATAAGTCTTATCACCTTTGGTAAGTTGCCTGGCCGCTCCGCTTCTGTCGGAAGGCGCGATATACAACTCATATTCTCCGTTTATATCCGATAGATAAGCGTACCATTTCCCGTCGGGAGAAAAAGTCCCTCCCCTCTCCTGGGCATTATCCGTCATGGTAAGATTTATTACCGCCCCCTCTTTTGCAGGAGCAGAAAAAATATCCCCTCTGGCTGTTAAAAGCACTCTTTCCCCTTCAGGAGACAACGAATAGGCCGAAATTCTTTTCGAAGCGTCCTTCCATTCCGGACGGGCGAAATTTCCCTCGTCATTTATTACTACCGGAACCTTGGTGCAGGATTTATCCTTAACCGAATATTTATAAATATACCCGCCGTTCTCGAATACTATATAATCCTTTGAGTTGGAAGGGAATTTAATATCGTATTCTTTAAAATCGGTAAGTTTTTCGGTTTTCCGGGTATCCAGATTGTATACGAAAAGATTCATCACCTTATCCCTGGCGGAGATAAAATAAATATCGCGGCCTATATACATAGGAAAAATATCCTGCGCCTTATTATCGGTAAGGTTTTCTATGCTGCCGTTTTGAAGATTCGCCAGCCATATATCATCGGCCTGTCCCCCTTCATAATATTTCCATGTCCTGAATTCGCGGAACATACGGTTGAGGGCAAGATATTTTCCGTCGGGAGAAAAAGAACAGAACCCGCCTTCAGTAAGGGGCATCTGTTGCGGAATGCCGCCGTCCTTAGAGACTTCCATAAGCGTTCCGCGAGAGGTACAGAAAGCCCATGAACGCGATCGGTATATAATGCTGTTCCCGTCCGGCGTCCATGTCATAACAATATTATTAGGCCCCATTCTGTCGCCTATATTATCCCTGTCTAAAAGAGCGGTATATGTAACCCTGAAAGGAACTCCGCCCTCTGCCGGCATCGTATAAACTTCGGTATTCCCGTCATACTGGCCGGTAAAAGCTATTGTTTTTCCGTCGGGAGAAAAACGGGCGAACATTTCATACCCGGTATCAGAAGTTAATTTTCTTGCGGTTCCGCCGTTAATATCCACAGAGTAGAGGTCTCCGGCATAAGTAAAAACAATGGAATTACTCCCTACGGCAGGGAATCTCAGCAATCTGGCTTCCCGGTTATGATCCGAAGCCCCGGTAGCCGCCGTACACATAAATATAAATGCGACAAGCGAAAATAGTGAAAATTTCTTCATACGATTAAAAAATTTTTAATTCAAGTCGTCCGGCAATCGATTTATTCACCAGAAACAGCAGTAAATATACATGAATTTTTTTTTATTTTAAACCGGATTATCCGTTGAAAACACAAAAAATTGTTAAATAATGAAATTATTACTATCTTTGCAGCCGCTTTATTAAGGAAACTTCTTTAATAATAAACGCGGGAACGGTTCGGTAGCTCAGTTGGATAGAGCAACAGCCTTCTAAGCTGTGGGTCTTGGGTTCGAATCCCAACCGAATCACAAA
>CAYVED010000033.1:0-26171 GCA_964449975.1 uncultured Muribaculaceae bacterium | reverse complement strand
GTTCCAGGGATTTATCGTCAAGGAGAGGACGTCTGGGGTTATTATCAGACATAGCTTTCTGAAGTTCCATACTATAGATGAACTGAGGCTGTTTCATCATGTTTGGCAATATCGACTTAAGCTGATTAAGTCCCGGCTCGAATTCGCCGGCATCGCAACGCGGCGCGGTATAATTAAGATATATCAACTGCATGGCGGTTTCCAGATCTTTAGGCGAAGCGCTTCCGCCTACACCCTGTGTCAGTTCGCCTACCCAAGGAGATATTCTCGCCACTTTACCCGCAAGCATTTTATTCAACTGAGTTTGCGGAAACCTGGAAATACCGGCATTCTGAAGATAAGTCATAAACACATTCCTATCCATTGAAATCAGCAGATCCTGCGGAAGAATAGATTTCCCTCCTAATGATGCCACTCTTATAAGTACCTCATCTTTCTTATAATCCGTAGGTTTGACAAATACTTCTATACCGTTTGCAAGAGTCCATATAGTGGTGCCGAATTTACCTTCCCTGGTTTTCTTCACGGCAGATCCTTTAAGGACGCCCGCATCCAGTAAAGGCTCTTTTACTACATTAGTTTCCGGAGCTTTTATTTCCGCGTTTTTAACGGCAGCAAGTTCATCAATGAACTCTTTTTCAGTCGGAGTTTTAAGACCGGCTCTTTCAGGCGCGCTGAATGTTATCACAATATTATTATCGGAGATTAATTGTCCCAGAGCCTGATTAATGCCGGCCAGGGGAATCATCTGCAAATACGCTTTAGCGGTCGTATAATCATACTCCGGCGTAGTATAAGCCCATCCTGATGTAAAGTTCTCTACAAGAGGATTTACCAACTGGGAGTTCTGTCTGCTCGAAGCATTCTCCTTAGCTCTCTCCAGCCTTCTGAGAAGATTTGTTTTAGCCCTTTCGTATTCATCTTCGGTAAAACCGAACCTCTTTGCTTTCTCCAACTCCGTCAGCATGGAGCCGAACGCTTTCATTCCTTCTCCGTCCTTAGACTGTACACCGGCGAAAAACATCTCCATAGTCTCACTGGCCGGCCCGAAACCTACCTCGGCATTCAAAAAAGGAGCATTGGAAGATTTGGCAATATCATCCAACCTTTCATTGAACATCCCGCTTATAAGGGTCTGCATCATGTCATTCAGCATAGCTATTCCCAGCCCCCTGTATTCCCTAGGCATAGCCCCGCTTTTTATATACATAGAGACATGTGTAGAATTAAGCTCTTTATCGGTAAAAACAGATATTATCGGTTCTTTATTATCGGGAACTATAATAATATCTTTTGCTTTAGGATTCCCGGCTTTAGGGATTGAACTGAACAAAGTTTTAATCTTCCCTTCAATAGCATCCACGTCAATATCTCCCACAACAATTATAGCCTGCATATCAGGTCTGTACCATGTTTTGTAAAAACTGACCAACTCCTCAGGCCTGAATGTTTTAAGATTCTCTTCAGTACCTATTATAGAACAATCGGCATATTTCGAGCCTTTGAAAAGGGCTTTGCGCGAAGCCGTCATCATTCTCCACTGAAAATTATCGCGTGTTCTTTTTTCTTCAAGAATAACGCCTCTTTCTTCATCTATTTCCTTAGGGTCATTGGTTACATAGGCGGCATAATCATGCAGTATAAGCAACGACGTATCAATAATCCCCTCCCTTATAACAGGTACGTTGTTAAGCATATAAGAGGTAACCTCAACCCCTGTTCCTGCATTGATATTTTCCCCGAACTTACATCCTATGCTCTCCATATAAGAAATAATGCCTTTACCCGGAAAATTCTTGGAACCGTTAAGGCACATATGCTCCAGGAAATGGGCCAGACCGTCCTGGGCAGGAGTTTCCTGAATCGCACCCACATTCGTTACGATATAAAATTCGGCCCTTTTAGCCGGTTTGTCATTATGCATGATATAGTAAGTAAGACCATTATCCAGCTTACCATACCTTACGCTTTTATCCAGCTCCATTGGAGCCTGAGGATTTACCTGGGCAAAACTGCAGACCGCAGCAATGCAAAAGCCAATGATTGATAGTAAAATCTTTTTCATTTTTATATAATTAGTTAATTAAAATTCAGTAAATACGCCGCGGCTACTCTCCCTCACTGCCGTCTCCCGGTACATATTCAAGTATATCGCCCGGCTGGCAATCCAGCACGCTGCATAGTTGCGCAAGCGTAGAAAACCTTACAGCCCTGGCCTTTCCAGTTTTAAGTATAGATAAATTAGCCTGGGTAATATTAAGCTGTTCGGCCAACTCCCCGAGCGAAATTTTCCTTTTGGCCATCATCACATCCAATCTTACTATTATTGCCATAATTAAACAATTTAATTTAAACCGTAAGGCTTTGTTCTTCCTGTATCTTATATCCTATTTTCAAGAACTCGGCAACAAGCAGCAAAGCTATTCCGAAAATTATAAGAATATAGTCCACTTCAATAAAATAATCTACCTTATAACCATAAGGCTCTATTGCTATCTGAACCGCCTTATTATGGAAATAGTAACATAACGACGAAAAGAAAGATAGCACTATAAGCACGGCGCCAAGACGTCTGAGAACTTTAACCACTCCCATGGAAAAGACCATTCCGGCTTTAAGGGATTTTTTCATTCTCCTGAATAATTTATATAAAAGGACAAACAGATACACCACTAATACGGTAACTACAAGACTTCCCGTTATCATTGCAATATTAAAATAACGGAATTCAGGGGGAAGTGCATCGGTATTGATTATCGAAGCCTTCATCTGTTTTACAGTCATCTTTACCTGTGGCTCGCCCGAAGCAGGCTCTCCGTAGATTATCTCGGAGTTCGCGCTCTCTTTTACATTATTCGGGAAAGTAGTCCCGTACCATATTTTATAACCTGAAGATTTTTCTCCCGGAAGATTTTCCTTTCCTTCCGCAGAATCATAGGGATATCCGCTATTAAACCCATCGGTAAAACTTTCGAAAGACTCTTTACTTAAAAGCGTGGCTACTATAGCAAATATCACCGAAATAACCAAAGCAAAATACAGAATGTACAGCGTCTTTAAATTCATACTTTTTAATTTTATTGCAAAAGTATAAATATTTATCGAAAAACAATAAAAATTTATTGTTTTTATTTACATTTTATTTTGGCATAGCTTTTGACCCGATATAAAAAAGCAAGAATTCAATTTAAATTTTTAACGTATGAACAAGATTTTACTTATCGCAGTTGCAACTCTGTTCATTGCAAGCGCTGCCGTTGCGCAGGAGAACCCAAAAGAACAAAATTATATCGAAGTATCAACCAGGGCGGAAAAACAGATTACTCCCGATGAAATTTATCTCTTGATAAACATAAACGAACTGGAGTCGAAAGGCAAAGTTACCGTAGAAAAACAGGAGGCCGATATGATAAAAGCACTTAAAGGGATTAAAATAGATGTGGAAAAAAACCTTACCGTAAAAGATATGGGCAGCGATCTCAGAAAGTATTTCCTCCGTAAAAACAATATACTTGCATCAAAGTCTTATATATTAAAACTGGGAACGGCATCACAGGCCATGTCGGCAATGGAAGTTCTGAATTCCATAAAAATATCGGATATATCTCTATTCAGAACGGCTGTATCTCCCCAATTAGAAAAACAGACTAAAGACGAATTGCTCACCGAAGCTGCCAAAAAGGCAAAAGATAATGCGGGCATCCTTGCAACGGCCGTAGGAAGCCAGGCCGGAGAGGTAATATACATACAGAATTATTACAATTTCTCGCAACCTTCCAATTTCGTATTGAAAGCAGCAAGAGCCGCTGTGACGGAAGAATCCGTTATGTATGACAGCGCTCCGGAACTGGAAATAAGCAAAACATCGCTGTCAGTAAACGTAACGTGCAGATTCCGGATAAAATAACAGATAAAAAACAATCCCGTTTAAAATAATAAAACCCGTCCGGCAATAAAAACATCGGACGGGTTTCTTTTGCATTAATAAAATATTACAGTTCCGGACATACGTAAATAAATACCGTATTTACCTTTTTCCCCTGCGGCATTTCTGTTCGAAAAAGAAGCACAACAGTAATGAGATTCCGCCGAAAATCAATGTACTTGAGCCGTAAATCAGACCTATATTTCCGCGGATAACATAATAACCTCTTTCTTGAAAATCCAAATAGTCCGTGCCGAATATACTGTTGGAGATAATAAAACCTATCAACAATCCCACTCCCACCCCAAGCAGGATAGCTCCGAGTCTCATAGACACAAACCTTGAATTGCCGGAATGCTCTCCGAATATTTTATCGATATTCACATCGCTGGCAGCCGAAATCTCAGAAATTTTTTCAACCATCAGCAAACGCTCTTTACGGTGAGCAAGCAGTTCCACAAATTTATAAAACCCGTAAACGCAAATCCCGATAATAGCGGGAGCCATAATAAAATCTGTCATAATAACTATTTTTTAATTGTTTAACATTCCTGTTTCTCTTTTGACGCGAAAAAAAAGAAAAGTTACAATTTTTTTTTTGTAACCTTTATACATTATTACGTCTAATTGTTAATGGAAAGAGAAAAAGAGGCATATATAATAAAAAATATCCGCGCCGGGAAAAGGGAGTGTTACAAAGAACTTGTAGACGAATATTCCGCTCCGGTCTTTTCCCTTATAAAAAGTATGACAGGAAATTATGAAGATGCCCGTGATATATCCCAGGAAGTATTTGTAAAAGGATTTTTTTCTCTGGACAAATACAGGGGAGAAAGTACCTTTTTCAGTTGGGTATATCGTATAGCATACAATGAAACGATCTCTTTCCTGCGTAAAAAGAATAAAAAACGCTCGGTTAATTTTATAGATAACATAGAGTCCGCAAATAATAATTATCCCGACAATTTTGTTTGTTCGCTGGAAGAAGACGGCGTGATATTAAAAGCGGAGCAGGAAAAGAAATACCTGATATTAAAAAAAGCAATAGAAGAACTGGATGCGGAGGAACAGTTTTTGATAACGCATTTCTATTACAAAAAAAGCAGTATTAAAGAGTTGGAAAGCATAACCGGATTAAGCGGAAGTAATATAAAAATAAAACTCTTCAGATCGAAGAAAAAATTATCCGGTTTAATATTAAAAAAGGAGGAAAAATATGGAAAATGTTAAATTACCGTACGATTTCCCTGATAAGGTAATGGCCTCAATAGAGAAAGAGATAGCAAAACGGGAAAAAAGAGAAGAGATCATAATATATTCGGCCATCTTCGCCGCAGGGGCAATTATAACCGGAGCTATTATATATATAAGTTATACTTTCGGATGGCTGGCAAAGATACCGGGATGGTTCAGGCTGGATATATCATTAGAAATAAGTCATATATGGGTTATTACGCTCATCATTTCATTAATACTTGTCTCCGTATTCTGCTATTTTACAAATAAACGGGAAAGAGAATTTACTCCGCACGGGTAAATATCCGGACGGTGGATATAATTCCCTTCTTTGCTTTTACGCGAAGTTCGTCTCCAAGGACGGTGATTACCGCTTTGGCAGTAATATTAAGGCGCGGCGAATAAATCCAGGGACATATATAAGTATTATCTTCGACATTATAAGTTACCCCTTTCATAATTTCAACACCTTCAAAAGCTTGATATGGAGTTTTCGCCCATACGATTTTGCCGGAAAAAGTGCCGTCGGGATTCTTTACTATCTCTATTTTGGAATCCTGTTTTCCGGAAAGCCATATCCCCAATACCGCATCGGATTTCATATTCTCTTTTGCAAAGGAATCTGAAAGTAAAGCCGGATACATTAAGAGCCAGCCCGATAATATTATCTTAATACAGGTAAAGTTCATACATCAATTTTTTAGTTTCTCTATTATAGAAACTAAAGACTTATAATAACCCCTATTGTAGGAAGAATCGTGCCGCTCTCATTCTTAATATTTTTCAGAATATATTTCTGCTGCGGTTCCGGCGCTCCGGGATTTTCTATTACTCCCGTACTCAAATAAATATCGGGATAACGGAATTTCATGTTCAGCACATTCTGCACATCAAGATAAAGTTCCAGCGCCCATTTCTTAAAATAAAAACTCTTATCGAATCTTATATCGAGTTGCTGGAAAACAGGCAGACGCCCCGTATTATAAAGCAAATAATCATAATAAGGCTGTCCGGAAGCGTTCCAGGCCTGCACATAGGCGGATTTATCAAGATCATAAGGAGTATAAGGAGTTCCTCCCGATACCCTGTATTTAATACCTAAGGCATAATCTTTCCCAAAATCATATCTTGCTGAAAAAGAAAGCAGATGCCTGTTGTCCCAGGGCATATCACCGTACTTTTTGCCGCCGGAAATATCATGCAGTACCTTACTGCGTTTATATCTGCTGCGGTAAAAGGTATATGAACCTATGAAATTGAATTTATCCGCGATATTCCATCTGGCCGACAGCTCCACTCCGTAGGATAAGGTATTTATACCGCTTGCAGCCAAATCGTTCCCGTAAACACCGTAATCCGTACCGCCCTGAGTAAGAGGGATACTATCTATAACGGAGTAAAGGGCATTAAAATAATATTTATAGAACGGTTCAATCTGTACCTGTATATTTTCCCTGGGATCATACTCCACTCCCAAAGCCACCTGATCCACACCCATATATTTAAGGTCGGGCTTATTAATAAACTCCTTATATCCCATTACGGTATAAGCCGGAAGCTGAAAATACCTTCCCGCTCCGAAATTCAGTTTCCATCCCTTTACAAATTCATAAGACAAGGCTATTCTCGGAGAGATCTGATTTAACGGATTTGACATATCCGGATTATAGTTGCATCCTTCCAGCCTTATTCCTCCCGATAAAGAGAGCCTTTTATCTTTACTCCGCCACATTATATTGGCAAAAGCGTTCCATGTAACGAGCCCCATGCGGGCCGAATAATTTATCTCGGTAATATTATCCTGCATACTTCCATCCGGAAGCAGTTGGGGTATATACCTTTTCTGATAGGTATCATTACTGTAATGCGGCAAAGAACCTCCCGCTCCGGCGAGAAATGTCACACGGTCGTATTTCAACAGATTTTCAACCCTCAACTGTGTCTGTTGCTCGACGGAACCGTAATTCAGATTGAGATTATCGGGATTACTCCGGTCATTATTCAGATATTTAACACTGCCGTTATTGAGATAGCTGTGGCTGAAATAAACCGCAAAAGTATTATTACTGCTGACGGTTCCGTTATAATAAAGCTTGTATGTAATCCCTGCCGTATATACATTCTGTCTTATAACAGGCAGATAGCCTATCATATACTCTCCCGTCTCATCTTTCACGCCGCCCTGGTTAAGCTTCATCCTGTCCCACCCCCCAAGGAACAGAAACGAGAACTCATTGCCGGAATTCAGCCTGTATTTTATTTTAATTTGGGCATCCGTAAATGTAGGCAGAAAAGGAAGTTTCAGCGCCTTAAATAAAAATTGAAGATACGAGTGCCTCACCGACACCGCATAAAATAATTTAGGATCCGAAATGCCGTTCGTATCCCTGGGAGCGATATTCCCGTCCGCACTGAAAGCAAATTCCGATGCGCCCACAGATAGCTTGAAAGTATTTTTTACAGGACTGCCGTCTTTAAGGGTAATATCCATAACGGAACTAAGCGCGTTAGAGCGGGCAACAGGAAAGGAACCCGTATAAAAGTCCACTTTACGGATAAAATCCGCATTAAGCAGCCCGACAGGACCACCGCCGGCCCCCTGCGTACTGAAGTGGTTTATAGAAGGAATCTCTATACCGTCTATATAAAATCTATTTTCTCCAGGACCGCCTCCCCTTACCAGGAAGTCATTTCTGTAACCGTTCGGCGGAGGGGTTGCCACACCGGGAACTACCGTTATTATTTTGGAAATATCCCTTGAACCTCCGGCGCTCCGCTCTATCTGCGCAACTCCTATGGTAATCTTTGAAAGAGGGGCATCCGCGCTCTTTTTATAAGGTTCGGTTCTGGATCTCACGACGACTCCCTGCATATAATAATCATGGCTTATACGGGAGGTATCCTGTAATATATCTTTGGGGCCTCTCCTTCCCGCCGCAGAAGTATCTGTCTGGGCTGTACATATATAAGAAGATACCGATATAATGATAAAGGTTATAATATACTGGGAAATAATATGGTTTTTTCTCATAAATACTCAAATATAACACAGCAAATATAACTCTAATATAATAAAAGCCGTCTAATTTTTTACTATCAGACGGCTCTTTAAATATATAAACTACTTTTACTTATTCTCCTACAACCTCAATCTTGATATTGGCCTTAATATCTTTATAACATTTAACAACCGCATCGTAAATACCTACTTCCTGAAGTTTATCTTCACTTACAATAGTAATGTTCCTTCTGTCTACCTCAAATCCTTTGGCTGTAAGCGCTTCCGCCACCTGTATATTATTTACGGAACCGAATATTTTGCCTGTAGAACTTACTTTTGTTGCTACGGTAACCTGCATACCCTCAAGTTTAGAGGCCAGATTCTGGGCGTCATCCCTTAATTTAGCTTCTTTATGAGCTCTTTGCCTCATATTCTCTGCATGAACTTTCTTTGCGGAAGGAGTAGCCATAATAGCAAATCCCTGCGGGATAAGATAGTTTATAGCATAACCGTTCTTTACTACTACTATATCGTCCCTGTGCCCCAAATTAGACACATCTTGTTTAAGTATAATTTCCATCTGTATCCCTCCTTATTTCAATAAATCTGTTACATATGGTAACAATGCAAGATGTCTCGCACGTTTAACCGCCTGTGAAACTTTTTTCTGGAATTTCAAAGAAGTACCGGTAAGACGTCTCGGAAGAATTTTACCCTGCTCGTTAAGGAATCTTTTCAGGAATTCCGCATCTTTGTAATCCACATATCTAATACCGGCCTTTTTGAAACGGCAGTATTTTTTCTTCTTAACCTCAACTGTAGGAGGATTAAGGTAACGAATTTCGTTATTTATCTGATTTGCCATAACTATACCTCCTTAATTTTTCTGTTCTGCCTGATTAGCTCTTCTTTTCTCCGCATAAGCAATAGAATGCTTATCCATAGCAAAGGTTAAAAAGCGGATAATTCGCTCATCGCGTTTGTACTGAATCTCCAACTTGGCAATAAGTTCCGGTTGGGCTTTAAACTCAATCAAGTAATAAAACCCTGTCGTTTTTTTCTGGATAGGGTAAGCTAATTTCTTTAAACCCCAGTCTTGCTCATATACAATCTCTCCGCCATTCTCTTTGATAAAATCGAGATATTTGGCTACCGCTTCCTTCATCTGAACATCAGATAAAACGGGAGTTGCAATGAAAACGGTTTCATACTGTCTTAACATGTCTCGTTAATTTTGTTATTAATTATTAATTTACAAGTATTTAAAGTATTTGCACATACTTATCCCAATACTTTCGGGCTGCAAATATAAACATTTCCCACTAATTTACAATAAACTATATAACATAATTACCGTCCGCCGATGTTTCCGGAGACATCAACGAACGGTAATCATGCTTAAATACGTTGTTTAACTTTAATTTTTCTACGGTACAAAGATACTGCAAACATATCGTACAGCATAATTTCAGAAGCTCTAAAACATTGCACTCAAATAATACAATACGCTGATAATAAGAATTTTAACAGCAAGCCAGAGTTGTATTTTCTTGCATGGTATTTTAAGCGCTTAAAATATCAATTAAAATTCATCTCTTCATCGGCGGCTATAAGAGAAGATAGGCTTTTTTTAAGCCTGCTTTTCCGCACATAAATATTCTGCGGCGTATCATTAAGTATGACGCTTATCTCCTGAGCCGAAAAACCCGCATATATAAGATTTAGCAATTTGATGTTATCTTCTTTAAGATTAGGGAAGTGTTCCCTTACCTTCCTTACCGCGTTATTATTCTTTGCATTCACAACCTCTTCTATCGTCCGGAAATTATCCCCGCTAAGCTGCAGCTTCAGTAAATCGTCTACTTTTTTCTGCAACTTTTTCGAGTTCCCGAACTCATAATAAGTACGCACCAGCTCCCTCACTTCCGCAAAACGGTTCTCCAGAAGTTCTTTCAATCTCTTTTCTTTTTCAATATGCACATCGAGCTGGTTCAGAAGGTTACTTTTAGAATTTTCCGCACTGCTTACCATATTTCCCAGATTATCTATCGCGGCCATATACTCATCTATCTGCATATTCTTCTCTCTTATCCTCCTGTTATAGGCGGTAAAAAGAATATAGGCCGCTCCTGCGGTAATAAGCAATAATAAAGTATATATTATGGTTATGTACGTATTCCTGCTCCTGATAGTTTTATTTTCAAGTTGAAGTTCCCTTTGCCAGTATTGCTGTTCCAGCTCCCTGATAGAGTTACTGCGCTCTATAAAATTAATGGAATCCATAACTGCATCATATCTCTCCCTGTATTCAAGAGCGGCTTTAAAATTACCCGCCGCCTTTTCAACGGAACTCCGGATAGAAAGCAACCCGGCCAGAGATTCCCCGGTAAGTTTCCCGTTACGGTTTATATACCTGGCAATATACTCGCGAGACCTGTCAATCTTTCCCGCATCGAGGTAAATACATGCCAGGAGCAGATAATCATCTTCATTCTCTTTTCCGTCATTATAAGTAAGATAAGCATGCTCCAACTGCTCAAGAGCCTCCCTTGAAGAATTAAGCTGTGAAAAATACACTCCCGATATAGCGGTAGAGAAACTGAGCAGCAACTTATTATACCGTTTATCCCTCTCTCCCGGAATATCCCTTTCCCTTAATTCCAGAGCAATGGCTTTAGCTTTATTATAATAGATAATCGCCTCTTCCAGTTTCTTCGTTCTCGAATTGATCTCCGCGATCTGTTCATATGTAAACATAAGGTCTTCTCTACGATTGCAATTCGCATAATGCTCAGCCGCAAGCGTGAACATATTAAGAGCGTTCGTATAATCCAGCCTGGCAAAATATAATTTCCCCTTATACCAGTAAATCCTCCCTTTAAGGAGATCGTTTTTAATTCCCATACTCCATTTTTCCGCCTCAAGGAACTCCTCCATAGCCTTGTAGCTATCTTCCGCATTATTATATGTCTCTCCCATCTTAAAATGGTATATCGCTTTTTCCAGCGGAGTGGTAACCTTGCTGAGATCCCGTACCACACTGTCCGCACCGCGCGGTATAACCCCGTCGGAGGTGAGTCTCCCATTGCCTGAAAGGGTATCAACAGCCGCCCCCCTGCCGCAAGAAGAAAGAAAACAAAATATCAGAATATATGATATGATTACCGGTATATATATTAAAAGTTTTCTCATACGTTTGAGCGAACTTATGATTAAAAAAGTTAATGTTCGGTTCATCCGGATGCAAAGATAAAAATAATATGAAACGAATTCCCGCATACCGGGTAATAAGTAAATATAAAAAGGGGGTGACTAAAAAGTCGATAGGCTTCAAGGTTATCCTCTTTTTTATTTAATTAAAATGATTCTTTACTATTTCCTCCATATTCAGGGGATTTAATTCCTGAGAATCACCCTGTCCGTATAGTCAATTTATCTTAATTCAGGCTTAAAAGCTACTTAATCAGGTAGATTGTTATGTAAATCTGAAAAAAAAGGGCGACTAAATTTATTTGTTTTTAGTCACCCCCCTTTACTTATTCTTTAGTATATTTTACCGGCGATTATTTCTTAGGAGCCTCTTTAAGAACTTCTACCACAAAATTCCACCATTTTCCTACGCTCTCTATATTAACCCTTTCGTCCGGAGAGTGAGGAGAAAAAATAGTAGGGCCGCATGATATCATATCCCATGCAGGATATGTACCTCCCAGGATACCGCACTCAAGTCCGGCGTGTATAGCCATAACCTTAGGTTCTTTACCGTAAAGATCATTATAAACTTTTTTCATCTGGCGAAGGATAGGAGACTGCATGTTAGGAGCCCACCCGGAATAACCGCCGGCAAAAGAAACCTCGGCACCGGCAAGCTCGAAAACAGCCCTCATTTTCTCCGCAAGATCTTCTTTTGCAGAATCAACGGAACTTCTCATTAATGAATAAACCTGTATTTTCCCGTTGTCCGATTTTACAATCGCCATATTATTGGAAGTCTCGACAAGCCCCGGCATTGCATCGCTCATCCTTTCTACTCCGCTAGGACAAACGTACAAGGCTTTGCAAAGATTAAGGGCAACCTGTAACGATACGGCCTCTTTTGCAACAGGCTCGTTCGTCATTTCAATTTTAATATCTTTATCGGTAGCTGCGTACTCGGCCTTCAACTGCGCCAATTTATCCGCTATTACGGCTTCAGCACATTTGACTTTATCTTCCGCTATCGCTATTGTGGCAAACGCCTCGCGCGGGATAGCGTTGCGCATATTACCGCCGTCGATATTTATAAGCCTGGCTCCCAAATCCCTGAGAAGAGGAAGCAACACTCTTGCCATAACCTTGTTGGCATTGGCCCTGTAAAGAACTATATCCATTCCGGAGTGGCCTCCTACCAAGCCCGTAACTGCTATCTTTTTACCTGCATAACCCGCCGGAACCGCCTCGTTCTTATATGAGAACGAAGCAGACACATCAAGTCCGCCCGCACAGCCTACATATAATTCCCCCTCGGTTTCGGAGTCTAAATTAATAAGTATATCCCCTTTCAGAACACCAGGTTTAAGTTCCCGCGCTCCTGTCATTCCGGTCTCTTCATCGGTAGTAAAAAGAGCTTCTACAGGACCGTGTACCATATCTTTCGATTCCAGTACTGCCATAGCAACGGCGCAACCCAATCCGTTATCGGCTCCCAGCGTAGTTCCGGTAGCATATACCATATCTCCCACTATCCTGGGCTGTATAGGGTCTTTTTTGAAATCAAATTCCACGTCGCTGTTCTTTTGAGGAACCATATCTATATGAGCCTGCAATATAATGCCCATCCTGTTTTCCATTCCCGGAGTAGCCGGTTTCCTTATTATAACATTACCTATTTCGTCTTTAATCGTTTCCAGACCCAGATTTTTCCCGAAACTGTATAGATAATCAGCGGCGGCCGATTCGAATTTCGAAGGGCGGGGAATCTTGGTAAGTTCATAAAAATTTTTCCACACGATCTGCGGAGCTAATTCTGCTATTGTTTTCATATTTTCATGTATTATTAAATGTGTTTAAATAAAATCTATTTCAGAGCTACATCTATAGGAAATGTCAGTATCTTTCCAAGTTGATATACCGGAACTCTACTCTGCATTATAACTTTCTGCCCGTCAACAAGTTTTGCAACAACCGTAACCGGTTTCCTGTAAACCACCTTCCCTTTCGATGCTGCCACAGCCTCGTTCAACGGCGTAGGGGCTATATTCTCCCCGTCGGCAATAAGCTCCAGTATTACCGGTCTGCCCGACACATTATTTGCCGGAAGCAATCCCTGGTTATCGGAGAGCCTGAAAGCAATATACATCTGCTTAGAATTAGAAGCCGAAGGTATCACGTCGAAAACAACTGTTTGGCTATCCGTAACGCTCTTGCCGAGAAACAGACTGAGATATTCGCTTTCAAGCCTGGATATTTCATTCAAAACGGCGCCCATGGCTTCTCCGCTATAAGTGGCATCGGTATCTCCGGTTATAATATCAATCCTTTTCTGACGAAGCCTGAATATCATATTGGCGGTTTCCTCAGCCTTTTTTTCAATACTTTTCTCCACAACCTGCGTTTGCTGTACGGGAACCCTCTCAAGGCCTTCCGCAGTTTTCACGCTTTTATATAGCGTTGTGGACTGGCTGGCAAAATTGGACGCAAATCCGGATGAAGCAAATTCGCTTTTATCGGCAATACTGGGAAGACGCCACGAAGCAGGTTTACCCGTATAACTATCCGATGTTATAATAAGCCCCTGGGAACAGAAGTTGAGGAAATTGGCAGACGCATTCTTTGAAGAACCTATATTTACCGCAACGCTGACCGCCGGATCTGCCTCTATATAAGGCAGCATCTCTACCGATTCTATAACATATACATCTTCGTTGTTTTTCCTGGCATCCACACCTAAATATTTACGTGCGTAAGAGGCATACGGGCCTGCAACAAACGATTCATGTTGCGCAGTTACTTTAAGACTTATCGTAGTGCTGGGAAGCGAGTATATGATCGCCCCTTGCGGCACGGTCTCTCCAGATGTCAATATCTGGGCATTAGCAAACTGGGCGGCAATAAACGATGCCGCTATCAATACCGTTTTTTTTATAAGATTCATAGCTACTATCCGATTAAAAAATTATGTTCGTTTCATTTTATCAATATATACATCATACTCTTCCTGTTCATGAGGGTAAAAATGGCATTTCCACCTCTTATGGCTCCAGAGCCAGTTATATTTATTTGCAAATATATCATTTTCCAGCAATCCGGCATACTTTCTGGTTATAAAACCCCGTTCCGTTTTCCCGGCTTCCTCCGTTATGGGAATAAATTTGATCACATATTTTCCCCTTTTTATTCTCTGCATGCTCAGATATACCACGGGAAGATTAAGTTTTACCGCTACATATTCCGGGCCGCTTATCATTAAAGTAGGCTGATTCAGAAATAAAACAGGTATCCTGTCTCCGGGGATCGGATACTGGTCGGCTATAAACATATAGACACTCCTTTGTAATTTATCTTTCAGAATATGCCTTATTATCCGTTTCGATTCCACTACCTGACCCGGATTCCCGAATTTGGCATACTCATGCATCCTCATTTTCCTGAACAACAAGTCGAATACCGGGTTCTCCGCGGCCTTATACGCCAGAATTATACTATGTCGGGCAAAGCTGCCGGGAAGTCTTTTGCCGCTCTCCCCGCACATAGCTCCAACTATCTCCCAGTTACCGCAATGAGCCAGAACGGTTACAACTTTATTATGTTTTGCGCAGATATTATCCATAACAGCCGGATTCTCTACCGTTACCATACGGCACAACCGTTTCTGGCTTGCCGTAACGGCCCATATACTCTCCACCATTATATCCCCCATATACCGATAATATTGCTTCCGCACAGCAGCAAACTCCCGGTATTTAAGCTCCGGGAAACTCCGTGCAAGATTAATATCTATAGTACTGCGCCTGTATCTTATAATGTAATTAAGCAAGAACGCTATAATATCTGATATAAAATAAAAGAACCCCAACGGAAGCAATGAAATTATACAAATTCCGCCCCAAAGTATCGAATATATAATTTTTGACATTTACAGGTTTTAAATAAAACGGTAACAAAAATAACATTTTTTAATCTATTTTTAATAAAAATCAGCCGTAAAATGACAAAATAATATCTGAATCCATAAATATTTATATCTTTGTAAAATATACGCGAGAAAAATAAAATACATATAATATTTATTAAAATTAACTAAATAAAAACACTACTATGTCAGAAAACCAACCTAAAGAACCTGAAACTACGGGCTTAATATCGTCGTTTAAAGGTCAGCCAAAAGGCCTTATAGCAGCCGCCCTCGCAAATATGGGAGAACGTTTCGGCTTCTATATAATGATGGCGATCCTTACATTATTTATTTCCGCAAAATTCGGTTTATCAGAAACCACCACCGGATACATTTATTCCGCATTTTATGCATTAATATATGTATTGGCACTTGCCGGCGGGACCATTGCGGATAAAACGAAAAATTATAAAGGAACAATACTCTGGGGTATCGTTTTAATGGCAGTAGGCTATCTGGTGATTGCAATACCTACTCCTACTCCTGTTCCTCATCTCGGTCTATACCTTGCCATTACCTGTATCGGATTATTTGTAATCGCATTCGGTAACGGTTTGTTCAAAGGTAATCTGCAGGCTCTGGTAGGACAAATGTACGATAACTCCGCATTCAAAGAGAAAAGGGAATCAGGGTTCCAGATTTTCTATATGTTCATTAATATCGGAGGTTTCTTTGCTCCGTTTATTGCAATAGGCGTAAGAAACTGGTGGTTAAAAGTAAATAACTTCGATTATAACGCATCCCTTCCGGAGCTATGCCATGAATTTATTGCGAAAGGAGATGCTATCGCTTCGGAAAGGTTAGCCAATCTTACTACCTATGCACAGGAAGCGATTATAGATAAGGCCCATGTTACTGACTTATCCGCATTCTGCCACAATTATCTGGAGGTTTTTAACAAAGGGTTCCAGTACGCATTCATGGCGGCTATTATAATGATGTTCGTATCTTTGGTTATCTATATAGTTAATAAGAATAAATTCCCGGATCCTGCAGGAAAGAAAAAGGAAAAAGCCGCTATAACCAAAGAAGAGATAACGATGAGCGCCAATGAGATCAGACAGCGTATCTATGCATTGTTCGCAGTATTCGGAGTTGTGATCTTCTTCTGGGTTTCATTCCATCAGAACGGATACTCTCTTACTTATTTTGCACGCGACTATGTTGATCTGAGCGTTATAAATATAGATCTGGGCTTTACCAGAATAATAGGAGCAGAAATATTCCAGAGCGTTAATCCTTTCTTCGTAGTTACGCTTACTCCGCTTATTATGTGGCTGTTCGGTTATATGAAAGATCGCGGAAAAGAGGTTTCTACTCCTATGAAAATTGCGATAGGTATGGGTATAGCCGCATTAGCTTATGTATTCCTTATGTTCTTCTCTTTCGCATTACCTACAAAAGAAGAATTGGGATTAATGAGTAAAGAACAGATAGATGCCATAAGGGTAACACCTTTCGTAATGGTAGGTCTCTATTTTATATTAACGGTAGCGGAGTTGTTCATATCTCCTCTGGGCCTGGCATTCGTTTCAAAAGTCGCACCTCCTCATATGCAGGGTCTTATGCAGGGATGCTGGCTGGCAGCCACGGCAGCCGGCAACGCAATCTTGTTCGTAGGCGGACTGCTTTATACCCATACTCCTATGTGGACTACATGGCTTGTATTCGTAGTAGCTTGCGGTCTCTCCATGATCGTGATGCTGAGTATGGTTAAGTGGCTTGAAAGGGTTGCAAAATAAATCTTTCAGCTAAAGGATATTTAAAAAGCGCTCAACTGCATCCAGATAGAATTAAATTTTCGGGGCAGCAGGGCGCTTTTTATTATTTTATAAAAATCGTAAATATATAAACCGAGTATGAACTTTTTACGTATGAATCTTATAACTACATTATTACTAGTCTTGTTTATAGCCGGTTGCAGCACTGAAACTGGCAGCGCCACGCAGGGCGGCTCAGAACAAAAAAAATTCAGGGTATTTATCTGTTTCGACATGGAGGGAATCAGCGGAATAGTGCATCTTACCGACTGTAATGAAGGCGGAATGGATTATCAGTATTTCAGAAAGATCTCCACGGATGAGGTAAACGCTGCAATACGGGGAGCCTTTAAGGCAGGCGCTACGAAAGTTGTCGTAAGAGATGCGCACGAAACGATGCGCAATCTGATTCCGGATAAAATAGATCCGCGCGTAAACCTTATCAGGGGCGGGGACGGAGCCGATCCCGAAATAATGATGCAGGGAGCGGAGGGAGGATTCGACGCGCTTGTTTTCATAGGACATCACTCGGCTGCGGGAACTCCGCGCGGAGTTCTTGCACATACAATGGTGGTAGACGGAGTGCAGGAGTTTACCATTAACGGCAGACAAATTCCGGAAATGGCCTATTGCGCACTTATCGCAGGTAAATACGGTATACCTGCCGCATATCTGTCGGGAGACGACGTGGCATGCGCCCAGGCCAAAGAGATTTTCGGAGATAATTTCGCAACCACAGTTACCAAAAAGGCTATGGGGTGGAAAACGGCCGAATGTTTCCCTGTAAATGAAGTACATAGAAAGATAGAGGAAGATGTTTTTATGGCGCTTACCAATCCTGGAGGATTCTGTTTATATAAAATCGAGCCCCCTTATAAATGTTATCTGAGGGTAAAAGAAGGTAAAGATGCAAAAGGCAACCCGGTAATAAAAGAATATGAGTGGGTATCGGACAACCTGGACGGCATGATGGCTTATTTCTGGGAAAGGATATAATCGGGAATTAGTGTTATCAAATGAAAACGGCAATAGTAATACTTAACTGGAACGGCCTGCATTTCCTGCAGGCATATCTCCCTGTACTTTGCAAAAATACCCCGCAAACTGACGCAGCCGTCATTATTGCCGATAACGGTTCAACCGACGGCTCGGTTGCGTGGCTTAAAGAAAACTTTCCGGAATTGAAACTTATTTCGTTCGACAGAAATTACGGTTTTACGGGAGGATACAACAGGGCTTTGGAGCATATAGAAGCGGAATATTTTATTCTACTCAATTCAGATATAAAAGTTCCTGAAAAGACGGAAAATATTACGGGCAAAGACCGGTCGAATTTCAACTGGCTGCAACCGCTGATCGACTTTATGGATAGTACCCCGCAGGCCGGGATATGCCAGCCCAAGATACTCAGCGAACAATATCCCTCACGTTTCGAGTATGCCGGGGCATGCGGAGGGTTTATAGATAAATACGGGTTTCCTTTTTGCAGGGGAAGAATACTCTCCTGCATCGAACAGGACAAAGGACAATATGATAATCCGATACAGATATTCTGGGCCTCCGGAGCCTGCATGATGATACGAAGCTCGTTATGGCATAAACTGGGCGGCCTGGATGATAGCTTTTTTGCCCACATGGAGGAGATAGACCTCTGCTGGAGGGCTAAGCTTCTCGGTTATCAGGTATGGGCCGTACCGCAGAGCCGCGTTTACCATGTAGGCGGAGGAGCATTGCCAAACAACTCTCCCCGCAAACTATACCTTAACTACCGTAACAACCTGCTTATGCTCTACAAGAATCTGCCTCCGGACAATAAGAGGAATATCCTAATCTTCAAAAGGATGTGCATAGACGGGCTATCTTCGGCAATATATATACTACAAGGGAAAACCGGCTATTTTAAAGCGGTACTGAAAGCTCATAAAGATTTCAGGAAAATGATGAAATCTTCTACCGTAACGCTCCTGCAGCCTTTATACAAGGAGAGAATAACCTCCGGCGCCGGATATGCAGCATTACACAGCGACGCTCTCCGGGCGCTTCCCGGCTTCTATCCTAAAAGCATAATACTTAAATTTTTTACCGGCAAAAAAAGATTCTCGCAGATTTAGAAACTTACCTTGTTAAACAGGCTCCGCTATTCGCCGCAACAAGCATCTTACAACAGCTAAAAAATATCCTTAAAATAATTTCGGTAAAAACCAAAGCGGTTTCTGATTCTTTTTTTGAACTTTTCCTTATTTCTAACGTTATATATCCGAAATAGTTTTTTAAGTTAGGTTAAGTCGGAAGCATCCTGCACATCTTAGAGACGTGCGGGATGCTTTTTTATAAGTTCCGGCTCGGGCCGGGCGCGGCTAAATAGTACTCTCTATATTCCAGCTAAAAGCCCTCAGTCCCATAGCCGAATTAGCCCTGTCCAGTTCCTGCAGTCTATGCATAAAACCTTTTACCGTCTCATCCTCTACTACAGAGAGCATAGCCGTATTGAGGGTAGGCCATGCATGGTCTCCCAGATGAGGCTCACCGCTGTGCGAACCTCTTCCGCTCACCTGTTCCCAGCAGGTATATCCATTTATTCCCGATTTGTTCATAATATCCAGTATCTCTTCGTGAAATGCCTGATTATATGATATAAATACCCCTTTCATATCCGTTATGTTTTTTATTTATATTAAACATTTCTGTTTTCTTGCCGCAAGCCTGAGCGATTTACGGCGCCTGTTTTTTATTCCGTTACCGGCAAAAACACAATACATTACCGGTACGATTATAAGGGTAACCACCGTCGATACGGAAAGTCCCCACGCAACCGTCATACCCATACCCCTCCACATCTCGGAACCTTCACCGGTTCCCATTGCCATAGGAAGCATACCCAATACCGTAGTGAGAGTTGTCATAAGTACTGGCCTCAAACGGGATTTACCGCTGGTTACTACGGCATGCGCTACGCCCAGTCCTCTTTCCCGACAAAGTATAATATAGTCTATAAGCACAATACCGTTCTTTACCACAATACCCATAAGCATTATCAAGCCTATAAGGGCCATAACGCTAAGCGGGGTTCCTGTAACAATAAGCCCCGTCAATACGCCTATTATAGCAAACGGAATCGAAAACATTATCACGAACGGATAGGTAAGGGATTCGAACTGCGACGCCATCACTATAAATACCAGGATTATAATCAAAACCATAAGAGTAAACAAATCCTTGAACGTATCCATCTGATCTTCGTACATACCGCCCAACTGCCATGATAATCCGGCAGGCATATCTACACTCTTCATCATTGAATTTGTGGCTTCGACCAAATCACTCATAGCCATTCCTTTAGGCACTACAGCAGATACGGTAATAACCCTTTCGCGGTCTTTACGCTCGATAGTAGGAGGCGTAAGCGCCTCTACCACTCTACCTAAATCCCTTATCCTAATCCCCTTACCCTGCGAATTATACACCAGGATATTTTCAATATCCTCAACCGAACGGCGAAACTCCGGGGCATATCTTACCCTTATCTCATATTCATCCCCGTCCTCCCTGTAATAAGAAGCCAAAGATCCGTTTATCCTGTTTCTCAAATAAGAAGAAACCGTAGCTATATTAAGGCCGTTTATCGCCACTTTTTCCCTGTCGAAATCCACCCGATACTCCGGAGTATATTCGCTGCGGCTTATAACCACCTGGCTTACACCGGGTATCTCCTTGAACTTCCTGGTAACCTCCTCGGCAAGAAGATCCGATGCTTTAAAATCATAACCGTAAATTTCCACATCCACCGTACTCTCTCCGCCCATACCTCCGCTGGAACCGCCGGCTATAACCTGGAATGTTTTAATCTGCGGATATTCCAGCAGATCTCTCCGCATATCATTACATATTTCAACCAGTCCCCGCTCCCGGTCTTCTACGCTCAGCAACCGTATATTGAAATTCATTATGTGCGTACCATTATTTTGTATTGAAGCCCATACGTTGTCCGAGCTGGCGGCTCCTTCGGTAACATTACATGTTATTATCTCCGGATATTTTTTAATTAGCTTATCGGATATTTCAAGAGCCAGATCCCTGGTAATATTCTGTGCCGTACCTATGGGCAACTCCACTTTTATAGAGATACGGGCATTATCCTGCGCCGGAAAAAACTCCGTTTTAAGGATAGGTGCGGTAAGCATCACAACCGTAATAAATAAAAGGAATACCGATACGACAACTGTTTTCCTGTGATGTACGCACCATCCGAGCAATCTGCCGTAATTGGAGTCCAGGCTATCCAGCAACTTTACAAAAGTGCCGAACACGACCTTATGGAACCAGGAAGAAGGCACGTCCTGTTTAAGCATTCTCGAACATGCCATAGGAATAAGCGTAAGCGCGGCTACCGTAGATACTATCATAATAATACTTACTATCCAGCCCAACTGTCTGAAAAGGATACCTGCCATACCCTGTATCATCGTAAGCGGCAGGAATACCGCGAGCATCGTGAGGGTAGAGGCGATAACCGAAATAGCAACCTCGTTGGTGGCATAAACGGCGGCCTGTTTGGGGCGGCTCCCCTTCTCTATATGGGTAGTAATATTCTCCAGAACCACTATGGCATCATCCACAACCATACCTATAGCTATGGAAAGCGAACTCAACGATATTATATTCAGGGTATTTCCCGTTGCAAACAGATATATCAGGGATGCCAGCAGCGAGATAGGAATAGTAAGCATGATGATGAAAGTAGCCCTCCAGCGCCCCAGGAATACGAATACAACCAGCATAACGATAATGAACGTTATTATGATAGTCTCCTTAAGCGAGGAAATGGTATTCAGAATATTATCCGAAGTATCTACAATCACGTCAAGTTTGACATCTGAAGGGAGAGAAGCCTGAATCTCCGGCAATTTTTCTTTAACTTTCTTGGAAATATTTACGGAGTTGGCTCCCGATTGTTTCTGTATAACTATCATGCCGCCTTTTATGCCGTTATTATAAGTCTCCTGCGAACGCTCTTCAATAGTATCGTCCACCATTGCCACATCCCTGAGATAAACGGTCTTCCCGTTATAATTCCCAATCACGAGCGATAACATTTCATCCGCATCGGCAAACTCTTTCTGTACCCTTAAAGAGTAGGTATTAGATCCCACATCAATACTTCCCGCAGGAGTATTCCTGTTCTCCTGTCCTATTATCGCGGCGATAGTCTCGATACTGACCCCGTAAGCTTCCAGTTTATAAGGATCGCAATATACCTGCAACTGCCGTTTGGGAGCTCCGGATATAGAAACCGTACCTACACCGCTTATACGCGCAAGAGGGTTGGCCACTTTATCGTCCAGTATTTTATATAACCCGTTGGTACTCTCGTCCGCAATAACCGAAAGAATAAGGATAGGAATATCGTCGGCGCCGAATTTAAAGATAACAGGATTCTCCACGTCTTCCGGCAGAGCCGATTTTACCATATCAAGTTTATCGCGCACATCATTTGTGGCTACATCTATATCTATTCCATATTCGAACTCAAGCGTGATAACCGCTATATTTTCCCTGGATTTGGACGTTATATGTTTAAGATTACTTACGCTGTTCAGCGCATTTTCCAAAGGTTTCGTAACATTGTTCTCTATATCCGAAGCGCTCGCCCCCTGATAGGTAGTCAGCACCATAATGGAATTGGTATCGATCTCAGGATATAAATTTACCGGTATCTGGATAAACGAAAAAATACCGAATATCGCAATACCCACAAAGATAAGGGCGGTGGTAATCGGTTTTTTTACTGCCGTTTGATATATACTCATTTTTTTCTCCTCGTTAATTATGTTGTTTCCCGATAAAATTATTTCATTACTTCTACTTCCATTCCGTTGGTAAGACGGTTCTGCCCTCCGGTAACCACCATATCTCCCGAATTAAGACCACTGACGATCTCGTATTCGGTATCCATCCTTCTGCCCAGTTCAACCCTCTTGAATTCTACTTTTCCGTCGTTCACAGTATAAACGTACCTGTCTCCGGAACCTGTCTGCTTAACTACCGCCAGATCGGGTACTACCACATGCTTTGCAACTCCGTAAAAAAACGTAACGCGGGCAAACATCCCCGGACGCACCCTTTCATCATTATTATCAATCAGAACCTCAACCGGAAAAGTTCTTGTCGCGGGATCGAGGGAAGGATATACGAGGCGTACCTTACCTTTAAATATTTCATCCCCGTACACATCAAACTGAACGTCTACAGACGTCCCTTTCTTTATTTTCGTATAAAGACCTTCCGAAACATTAACTTTAAGTTTCACCGGACGTATCTGCTCAACCACATATAAAGGTTGTCCCATAGAGAACATATCCCCGTTATCATAATTCCTTGCCGTTACGATACCGTCGATAGGACTTAAAAGTATGGTATTCTCCAGCAGATTGTCATAATTAGTCTTTGCAACGCTGTAAGCAAGTTTTCTCGCATCCCACTCGCTTTTAGAGATACCTCCTACCTTATATAACTCGTCCGTCCTTACAAACTCCAGAGAATCGTTCTTCATCTGCAATCTTACCTGCACCAGATTGGATGTATCCATTTTGGCAAGCACCTCTCCTTTTCTTACATGATCCCCAACCTCAACGACGACCTTGTCTATCCTCATAGCCATTTTAGGAGAGATATTGTTAGTAGTTTGCGCCGTAACGGTAGCGGTAAAAGTACCTAGTTGCTGCACATCCCTTTCAAACACCTGTTTCACGTTTACTTTCGTTTTCGCCTCAACTACAGGCTGTTCGGTACTCTGAACATTCTTACATGCAGGAAAAATGCCTGCAACGGAAAGAATAAATAGTGTTTTAATTAACTTACAGTGTCTCATATATGATTATTTTTATATTTCTTATTTAATATTATTTAACGAAATCTCTCCTATTATCTTTTCAAGAGATGATTTGGCGATCAGATAATTGTAAACGGACTGGTTCAGATTCAACCTGGCCTGCATCAAAGCCAGCCTTGCATTATCCAGCTCCAGCAACGTACCGCTTCCCACTTCATATCTTTTTTCCGATATTTCATATCCTGTTTCGGCCCCCTCGATACTGCTCTTGGCTGCATTGAACTGTTTTACGGAGGTCTCTAAAGAGTTCAATAATTGTTTCACCCCTACCTGAAGCTCCCTGCGGGCATTCTCCGTCTGCATTTTCAGTTGCTCCTGTTGAACCCTTGTCTGCTTAAGAGAATAATAACGTCCTCCCCCTGAAAAAATGGGAATTACCAGCGAAATCCCTCCTATGGAATAAGGATTCCACCTAAAGGTGCTGAACTTGAAATTATTAGTCATGGCGTTCCATTGCCACGAAACGGATAGATTCAACGTAGGATAAAACTTTGCAAGCTGGCTTTTATACGTCTGGTCAAGGATATTCATCTGCATTTGCAACTGTATCAGTTCCGAATTCTTAGAAACGGATATATCTTCATTTTTCGCAACCACGTCAAGCATCCGTCCGTAATCGGAGAGCTGCCCCACGCATTTTATATTAGTATTAAGGTCTACGCCTATCAATGCTTTCAACTTCCATTCCAGTAAAAATATATTATTCAAGGCATCATAAAGGGCAGGTTCGGCATTTTTCATGGCAACCTCCGCCCGTAAAAGGTCATATTTGGATGTTTTGCCGTTATCATACTTCCTCTTTATATCATTATAGCTCCTTTCCGTATTATCATAATTTTCTTTATATACCGTATATGAATCCATAGCCATAAGCGCTGCATAAAAAGCCTGCTGCACCTGGTCTACGAGATCAATCCTGGAGGCACGCGCTTTCTCAACGGCAAGTTCCACATCCATCGCGGAAATTTTCAGGCTTTTCCATAAAGACACGGAAACAAGCGGCATCCCCAGGCTAAAACCCGTACTCCAGGTATTATCCATACCGAATTGTATAGCCTGTCCCTCCATATACATAGTCTGTTTTTTGATCGCCCGCTGATAGTTGGCGCTGAACTCTATCTGAGGATAAAGAGAAGAATAGGTTCCTTTCTTTGCATACCCGGTTCTGGAAACATCCTTATCGGCTACCTTTACGGTAAGATTTTCGCTTAACGCTATATTCAAGGCCTCTTCAAGCGAGAGGCGTAAAGTATCCTGAGCAACAAGAGTACCGGAAAAACAACATACCGACACCAATACCGCCAGCTTCAACAAAATAGTTCTTTTCATTATTTTCTTCTTCATATTTTTCATATACCGCTATATTATATACTCGTCACTTTCTATTTCGGCTATCTCCTTACGGCCCTTATCGGTAGCGACACCTCTCAGGATCGTAATAAGACTTATTAAACATATCCTGGCCGGAGTATATTTATCATGCCACTCCTTTTGTTTTGTCATTACCTGCGACCTGAACAACCTTGAAAAAATATCATAATCAATTACAGGAGAGAGATAACCATCCTTAATCCCTATTCTAATTCTCTCCCTGCCGTATGTTTCCATTTTGTCTTTAAATCGGGCAATCAGCTCTTCCAGCCTGGGATAAAACTTAATATCATTATAAAAAGCGGGAGAAATACTATTAAAAAATTTAAAACTCTCTACGCCGCTTATAACCATACTCCTCAATATATTGGGCTGAGATTCGCTTACCACTTTAATCCTGCCTGTTTCCATTTCAAATTTAAACTTGACGGCTTCGCAGACAAGTTCTTCTTTATTTTCAAAAAATTCATAAAGCGTTTTTTTGGAAATACCCAGATTCTGCACGATCTCATCCATACTTACCCGTTTTATTCCGTAAGTAGAAAAATCGTTATATGCACTTTCCAGTATTTGTTCCCTTTTCATCTCTTTATATTACAATATATATTGAGCATGCAAAATTGGATATAACCAAGAAAACTTAATTGGTGTAAATCGTATAAAATTAGTCCGGAACTATACTAACTTATTTCTTCAAACCCATTTCAGTAATAAAACCGCACCTTTTCTATTCCAATTATATATATTATTATTATTTTTACGAAACAATTAAAACACCTTACAATAATCGGGCAAGAAATGACAAAACACATACGGGAAAGCAGAATAGAAAGATA
>CAYVED010000032.1:0-26397 GCA_964449975.1 uncultured Muribaculaceae bacterium | reverse complement strand
AAAACTTTCGGCATTCGACCCGCCATTCAACACAAAAGTAGGAACACCATCGGCACCAACTCCATTATATCCAACATACTTATCATTTCTTAATCTATAGCCGGCATATTGATTAAGAGGACGGATCCTATCATAGCTTTTATTACTCATGGTCTGGTAAACACCCCAGTTTTTATTTAACAGATTGCCTATGTTAAGAATATCCAAACTCACCTGTAAAGTATATCTTCTGTTTGTACCAAAGTTGGCAAAGATATCCTGTATAAATTTGAAATCCCACCTGTTATACCAAGGCTCAACATAACCGAATCTTTCGGCATATTCGCCTTTGTGTTTCTTGAGATAAGGATCATTATTGACATAATCCCAGAATACTTCCGCCTGCTCCGCAGCAGTCATAACAACCTCATTTTTATCGTCTCTCATGTCGATAAATTTAATTTCATCTTTAGAGGCCGGGATATACATAAGGTCGGAAGAATTACCATCATAGTTCATGTCATTCCCATAAGAGAAAGTAGAACGACCCTGCGCTCCGCCCGAGTAATATAACGAGAATGTACTTGCCAGATGTCTAGCATACTCTATTCTATAAGAAATATTACCTACAACCCTGTGAGGAACGGCAAAATTAGAATAACTTAATTCAGGATTATTTAAATCGTATTTTACAGTATTCGAACTCCAAGCAGAAGCAGCAGTTGATCCGGGGTTGGATGAAATATCTTTAGCTTCTGTAAACGTATAAGCAATCATACCTGAAAGGCCTTTCGTAAAGTTCTTTGTAAGCTGAGCAGTAAATGAATTCTGATGCCCTTTATTGGTATTGGTAAGTAACATGGCATTCCTTACACTAGTGTTATAGTTCTTATCCTTACTCCAATGAGGTCTGTTATCTGCACCCGAAAAAACTTTGTCCGCAGGTTTCAGATTAACATCTTTCTGCATAACAGCATTTATATCTTTCGAGTATAGATATTCTAAAGTAAATATCAGATTCCAAGGGAGTTCAAAATCCACAGCTATATTAGTTCTCCATATCTGAGGCATTTTAAAATCCTTATCAACCTCTGCAAAAGAAGACCCACTTGCAACAACACCAGGTGTCTGAGGGAATGCAGTCGGGTTGTTTTCAACCATTTTCCTGAAATCAGGATTAAATAACACCCCATCTTTTCTTAATGCTTCAATATCTTTTGCAGCAAATATCATAATTTCAGGAGACTGTATCGTACCGGAACTATTAGGCTGATTGGTAAACCAAACAAAAGGAAGAAGTCCTGTAAATAGTCCTGTACCTCCGCGCATCTGAATACTTCTGTCTCCTTTTAAATCCCAATTGAATCCTATTCTCGGAGAGATCTGAACTTTGGATTTCGGCCAGTTATTAAGATCCATCGTATAATCTCCAAACTTCCCATCCCAAGGCTTAAGTTCGTTTTTCACTTTGATAGAGTTCGGGCCACTAATCTTATTATGATAGATTGGAAGTTCCGTTCTCAAACCGTAAGTTAATTTAAACTTTTTATTAACCTGCCATTCATCCTGAACATAAAAGGCAGCCATTCCAAACCCTAATTCAACGCCCGGAGCATTTTGTCCATTAAACCCGTAAGTAACAGCAAATGCGTTAGGTGTTTTATCGTTAAAGAAATCATCCATCGAGTTATAACGATAATAACTAGTGGCTTCCCTCATATACGCATTCTTAAAATACATATAATCATATGAAATACCGGCAGTAAGAGTATGTTTATTAAGATTTATAGATACATTATCCGAAATTGAAAATGTGTTATTTTTAACTTCATTATTATAAGAAAAAAGTTCATGTCCGAAAGACATATATTGTTTATCGTCTTTATAAATATCTACAAATGGGAATTCTGCGCTTGGACTTGTTCTGGTATCTTTTATAGCAGTATATGTGGCAAGAAACTTATTCGACACTCTACTGCTGAATGTGCTGTTTAACTCTGCAGTAGCACTTTTAACCGTATTTTTAAAGCCATACCATGAATTCTGGAAAGCAACAGAATATGCAGAACTTCTATTATCCCCTCTTGGGTTAGGAGCTGAGTTTGCATTTGTAAGCGCATCACTCGTGTTATTTACCTGATTATACCTGAGAGTTAATTTATGATTCCTGCTTATATTCCAGTCAACCCTTGCTAGGACTTTATAATTTTTACTTTCAAAATTCCTAAAGTTTTGAAAAGGACCTGCATCATATTTGTATTTATTCATCAGGAAATCAGACATTTTTTTAAGATCTCCAACAGTTGTACGAGAAATCCTCTGATCAGCATTAGATTTTCCATCTACGCTCGGCTCCCAGGCTCCGCTAGGGGTAGTCTCTTTCTCATATTCCGCACTCAGGAAAAAGAACAATTTATCCTTAATGATAGGTCCTCCTACTCTTACACCATAAGTCTGTGCTTTCTTTTCACGGGCACCTTTAACGATAGCGTCTCCTACTTTCTCTCCGGTAAAAGATTTAGGCCTTAAATAGGTATATACGGAAGCCTTATACATATTGTCGCCGCTCTTTGTTACGGCATTTATGGAAGCGCCGGTAAACTGCGACTGGCGTATATCGAAAGGAGCGATATTTACCGAAACCTCCTCTATAGCATCAAGGGAAATAGGCTGTGCATTACCTCCCGGCATAGCATTAGAGCTAAGACCGAAGTTATTATTAAATGCGGCGCCGTCTATAGAGATCGTATTCATACGACCGTCCCTTCCTGCAAATGAGTTTCCGTTTGCCTGAGGCGTCATACGTGTGAAATCAGTGATACTCCTGTTAATAGTAGGAAGAGAGTTCAACTGCCTTTCGCTGATATTAATGGAAGCTCCGTTTTTATCGGAGTTAAGGATAGGATTAACCAATCCGGCAGAAACCACGACTTCATTAAGAGCTATGGCTTCCTCGTTCAGCACTACATTATGAACGAAGTTTTCTCCCAGACGGAGAATTCCGCCTTCGGATTTATTCGTTCCGAAGCCTAACAGAGATACCTCCACCGAATAAGGCCCTCCTACGCGCATATTCTGGATTCTGTAGTTACCGGAATTATCGGTCATAGAGTAATATTGGGTTCCCGACGGGGTATGAACGGCAATAACCGCCGCCCCGACAACAGGAGTTCCATCGCTTTCGGTAACCTTTCCGCTCATGGATGAGGTAGTAACCTGCGCATAAACAGATAAAGCCGCAAGTTGCAACAGCAACGCAGCCGTAATAAATTTAAATATTTTCATATCGGTTAAAATAAAGATTTGTAACGCCTAACAGTATTCTTATCGAAAAGTTTGGTGTTTGTTTCATAAATTCAGATCGTAATTTAGATTAATTTTAATACTGCAAAAGTATATAATATAATCTAATTTCAGTATTATTTTTTTGTAAAATTTTTGTTAAAACTTAAAAACTATTATCTTTGCATCCGTAAACCGGTGGAAAGATTTGACTGCTTGCAACCACACAAAAAAATGCTAAAACGATCTTTATTATACTTTATATTCCAAATATTTGTCGGGATATATATTTATTTCAAAAGGTTGGTTCCGAACAAGTCAAACTTACACTAAATATTAATTATTTAGTTTATTTTATTATGTCTTATTTATTTACATCAGAGTCTGTATCGGAAGGGCATCCCGATAAAGTAGCAGACCAGATTTCAGATGCCATTTTAGATGAATTCCTCCGTCAGGATGCGGAGAGTAAAGTAGCTTGCGAAACTTTCGTAAGTACGGGACTGGTAGTGATAGGCGGCGAGGTACGCTCGGAGGCTTATGTCGATATTCAGCAAATAGCCAGGCGCGTTATCAATAAAATAGGCTACACCAAAGCCGAATATATGTTCGACGGGAATTCCTGCGGTATTCTTTCGGCGTTGCACGAACAGTCGCCCGATATAAACAGAGGTGTGGTAACGTCCGATAAAGAGGAACAGGGAGCCGGAGATCAGGGAATGATGTTCGGTTACGCATGTACGGACACCAAAGAATACATGCCGCTTGCACTTTCTCTTTCGCACCTTGCTCTTACCGAACTAGCCCATATAAGAAAAAACACATCGCTTATGCCATATTTGCGGCCGGATGCAAAATCTCAGTTCACCATTGAATACAGCGATGATAATGAGCCTTTAAGGGTACATACGATAGTTATTTCAACACAGCATGACGAATTCGATACCGATATTGCAATGCAGGTACGTATCAAAAGCGACATCAAGAATATACTCATTCCGCGCATGCTGGAAAAACTCCCTGCGGAAACGGCTGCTCTGTTCAAAAGCGATTATATCCTGCATGTGAATCCTACCGGGAAGTTCGTTATAGGCGGCCCTCACGGTGATACCGGACTTACCGGAAGAAAAATAATCGTAGATACCTACGGAGGACGCGGGGCTCACGGAGGAGGGGCTTTTTCCGGGAAAGACGCCAGCAAAGTAGACCGCTCGGCTGCATACGCCGCACGTTATATAGCCAAGAATCTGGTAGCCGCAGGCGTTGCAAAAGAAATACTGGTACAACTTGCATACGCTATAGGAGTTGCAAGGCCCGTAAGCATCTTCGTGAACACGCGGGGCTCCGCTCTGGTAAATATGACCGACGGTGAGATAGCCCTTAAAATAGGACAGCTTTTCGATCTGCGCCCGGCAAAAATCATTGAGAAATTCGAACTTACAAATCCGATATTTGAAGAGACTGCCGCTTACGGACATTTCGGCCGTGAACCTTACACCAAAGAGGTAGAAATACTGGTAAACGGACAGCCCGTTAAAAAACAGATACAATTCTTCGGTTGGGAGAAACTCGATTCCGTTGAGAAAATAAAGGCAGAGTTCTAGGTTGCCTAGTAGCTCGCATTTTTCCCACTTAAGTTTTCCCACCGCGGTATACATCTGATCCCCACTTAGATATGTTGGCGGGAAATTCTAAGTGGGAAAAATGCGAGCTACTAGGCAACCTAGAAACCGGGTTTTTCCCATTTAAGTTTTTTCCCGAACCCCAAACGGTTATCGGTAAATTTTAATTCGGTAAGTTCAAGTATCCAAAGATCGCCGCCCTTGAGCAGGGCATAAGGAAAACGTTTAAGATATAGCAGCCGGAACTCGTCCATAAGCGAGTTTCCGGCTCTTTTTAATATTGCTTTGAATTGGAGTCCTCGAATCATTCCTATTTTTTCCGTCTCCAGGGCGATAGTTCCGGATACCACACCAGACATTCCATCTCCGGAAGCGACAGGATTATCCCCGGCAAGAGAGACATCACCCGAAAGAGAGGAATTCCCGCACGAGCGGCCGTTACCTGCGCATCCGGAAAGCGCCAACCGGATATGGCGCGTATTTTCGTCGGAAGTAATTACAAAAGCCGGCACGCGGGGATCAAAAGCATAAAAAGCGTTCGCACACCAAATATCCTCCCCTGCAGCAGCCGCAATAGTCAACAAATGGTGTTCGCCTATAAAATCCAATATACGTCGTTCCATGTGAAATTTTTCAGCAAAGATAGCTTGCTAAAAATCAGATGATACAAACAATCCGGAAAAATCACATAACTTTACGGAAAATATTCTTTATGTGCGGAAATTGGGCAAGGTTGTTATCAGATCTGTTTTTCCCCCGGTTGTGTGCGGTATGCGGGAGGGAGTTGTTTGCAAAGGAACGTCATTTATGCCTGGAATGTTACGCCGGAATACCTCTCACCTATTTCTGGAATATAAAAGATAACCCTGCGGAAGAAACATTATTCGGAAGAGCAAAGATCGAAAGGGTATATTCTTTATTTTATTACACGAACGATTACCGCAGCCTGCTGCAGAGACTTAAATACAAATCGGATATTGCTATCGGAATTTACCTGGGAGAAATGCTCGGAAAAAAGATCTCCGAAAATAAGCATTCGGCCGACTCCGCCGTCTTTGACTATATCATTCCCGTGCCGTTACATTACAAAAAGAAGTGGAAAAGAGGATATAATCAATCGGAAATAATAGCAAAAGGTATAAAGCGGGGATTGATTATAAGGAGCTTCCCGACAAAAAATCCGGAGGAATTCCGCAGGCGAAAAGAAGACGGCTATACCACCCGTCCGAAAATAATATCCGGAATGCTGCAAAGGAAACGGTTTACGAAAACCCAGACGGAAAAAGACCGTATCCACCGGTGGCACAATGTGTCCGGAGCTTTCCGGATAAATAAAAAAATTGCGGATAAATACGGCAATATATTACCCGGAAAGGAATTGCATATCCTCCTTATCGACGACGTATTTACCACGGGGGCAACTCTCGACGCATGCGCACAACTGCTGCAAGATCATTTCAAATGCAAGTTAAGCATAGCAACTTTAGCTTATGTAGAATAGATTATCCGATAAATTACTACATTTGCAGATAACACGCTAAAATGCATATCCCATGTTTAGTTTTATAAACATCCAGCTTATCGACATAATAGACATAATCCTTGTAGGGCTTATCATATTCCAGATATATAAGCTAATAAGAGGAACGGCCGCTATCAATATTTTTCTGGGAATCATCCTGCTTTACATTGTATGGATTATAGTTACGGCCCTTAACATGAACCTTTTATCGGCAATCATGGGACAAGTGCTGGGAGTTGGGGTAATAGCCCTCATAATCCTTTTCCAGCAGGAAATAAGACGTTTCCTGCTACATCTCGGCTCCCGATACATAAACGGGAAAGGCCGTCGTATAATAGCCGGAACCCTTTTCGGCAGCAAAAAAGGCGGAATACCCCTGGAAAGCCTGGACGAGCTTACTCATGCCTGCCGGAAAATGAGTGAGACAAAAACAGGGGCGCTTATCGTCCTGGGGCACACATCATCCCTGGAATTCGTAATAGAAACCGGCGACAGGCTGGATGCCAATATAAACAGGCGTTTAATAGAAAACCTATTCTTTAAAAACTCTCCGCTGCATGACGGTGCAATGATAATAGCAGGGAACAGGATCGTTGCGGCCAGATGCACCTTGCCTATAAGCGAAAATCCAAATATTTCACCCAACTACGGTATGCGCCACAGGGCGGCTGCGGGGCTTACGGAAGAGACGGACTCCACTGTAATAGTAATATCGGAAGAGACGGGCAATATCTCATTTGTAAAAGACGGACAGATAAAAACCATGAATTCCATCACAGAATTGCGCCTTGCAATCGAAAACAGCTATAAATAACACAAACCGCCTGCTATACAAACTTATACACTCATCCATAGCCGAATAAAGATCATTTCAGTATAAAATACGATATTGCCGGTTTACAAGAGTCAGGACTACTAAAGCGAAATGAAACAGCCGGAACGGATACCGGGGCAAGAAAGAGATAAGCGGCACACAAATACTGATTCTTCACACGCCAAAGCCAAAGACATATACTACTAACGAAAGAAGAAGCACAAACTAATTTGCAAGCGCACAGGAATAGAGTCAACTATCGGACATCTCAAGAGTAATTATCATTTGCTATCGACGTCATGTTAGCCGCAGTTGCATATAACTTCAAAAGAGCTATGAAAGCTCTTTGGCTACTCGTTAAAAAAATCAGCGAAACATTCATTGGAGGAGATGTTTCGCTGAAATACTTTTTAAGGGACGATTAACTACAGCGGAAGCGGCAACTTTTATCCGGATGCAATTAGGAGTACTCAAAGATTGGTAAGAACAATCATAAAAGCCGGTAAGCAGCCGGTAAACTCTACAGATATTTTCCGGATGCAATTATATCAACAGTCCCGGCCGGAAAAATCATTCGTCGCTATCGTTCTCATTCACGGCGGGAACGGCAAATCCGGGAGAAGAATTTTGCTCATCATCCGGCAAGAGACAGTGTGCCCCGGGATTTCCCGGAACCTCGCGCGGTTTCCTTATTAAAAATTTCTCTTCTTCTCCCCGCCACAGCCGCTTGATATTGCTTATATGGGAGAGCCATATCATCACCCCGGCCACAATACTGAAGATTTTAAGAGTAAGAGTCTCTTCCGGAGTGATCCAGAGGGCGAACAGGGAGTTCACCAGGAACGGGAAACAGGTTACGGCCGCTATTACGCTCACCGACACATATCTGGTAAAGAAAAAAACTATCAGGAATATAACCACGCAAATAAGTACGCAAAAAGGATGTATAGCAAGCAGAACGCCGCACATTGTAGCCACCCCTTTCCCTCCTTTGAAATTATGATATACCGGGAAAATATGTCCAAGTATAGCAAAAAGGCCGAAAGTTATCTGCGTTCCTACAAAAGCATTCGTAAGTGGTTGAAAAGGAAGAAAGAAAACAAGGCTTACCGCCGCAACGCCTTTAAGTATATCGAATCCCAGCACCAGCACTCCCATTTTCCACCCCAGAACCCGCTGGGTATTGTTCGCTCCGGGATTACCGCTCCCGAAATCCCTTACATCAACCCCGTAGACCAACTTCCCGAGAATAATTGAACTCGAAACGGAACCTATAAGATAGGCAAGGATTATCAAAAAAATATATAAAGGAACCAATCCTTCGAATAGTACCATAAAATAAAATTTCTATGCGAATTTACTCTTTTTTCTAACTTTGCAAAATAGTATTTGAAAGTTAATGGATAATTATATTAAAATAGAGCAGAAACTTGGATTCGAAAAGATACGTGAGAGTGTAGCCCTTAGATGTTCCACCAGTTATGCAAAAGAGAGGGCGGCGGCCGAAAAAGTTTCGTTCAATCCCTCGACAATAGAAAAAAGGCTTATCCTCACCGACGAAATGCGGCTTATATGCATGTTCGAGACAGGGTTCCCCTCTAAAGGATTCATAGACAGCATTGATTATCTCAAGCCGCTGGAAGTGGAATCCGTCTCGCTGAACCTGGAAAACCTCGGTAAGCTGGCCACATTTATGGAAAACCTAAAAGGCATACTTGCCTTTTTCAAAGGCTGCAAAGAGGATAATTATCCCAATCTCAAGGCAATGGCCGCTCCTGTTATGTTTTTCCCGGAAATAACCCGCAGGATAGACCTTATTCTCGACAAATACGGTCAAATAAGGGATAATGCCTCGGAAGAACTTTACAAAATAAGGAAAAGTCTCCGGGAAAAAGAGAGTTCCATATCCAGGAAAATACAATCTGTCCTTAAACGGGCGCAGGAAGATGGGATTACCGACGAAGATGCGACCGTTTCAGTACGCGACGGCAGGATACTTATTCCGGTAAACGCCGCCAATAAAAGGAAATTGCAGGGATTCATATACGACGAATCGGCATCGGGCAAGACGGTTTTCATAGAGCCGGCGGAAGTCGTGGAACTCAATAATCAGGTAAGGGAACTCTATTTTGCACAGCAGAGGGAAATATCCAGGATATTGCGGGAGTTCACAGACTTTCTCCGTCCCTACCTGCCGGAACTTCTGGAAGGAGCAAGATTTGTCGGCGAAATTGATTTTATAAGGGGCAAAGCAACGGTAGCAATGCAGATGGAGGCGGGAAAACCCATTTTGTCAAAAGATAATGAGTTCAAACTGGTAAAAGGACGTCACCCGCTACTTGAAGCGGCGCTGAAAAGGGAGAAGAAAGAGATAGTTCCGCTCACTCTTACCCTGAACCCCGTTAAACATATACTTGTCATATCCGGACCTAATGCCGGAGGGAAATCAGTATGCCTGAAAACGGTAGGCATACTGCAATACATGTTCCAGTGGGGGATGCTTATACCTGCTTCCGAAATATCAGAATTCAGAATATTCGATGAGATATTCATAGATATAGGCGACGAACAGTCCATAGAGAACGATCTGAGTACATACAGCTCCCACCTTACCAACATGAAACTAATGTTGCAAAAAGCCGGTAAAAACAGTCTCGTACTTATAGATGAATTCGGTACGGGAACGGAGCCTGCGGCAGGCGGGGCTATTGCGGAGACCATCCTTTCCGAAATAGAACACAGGGGAGTGTTCGGGGTGATTACCACCCACTATACCAACCTCAAACTTTATGCAGGCAACAGCATGGGAACCATAAACGGAGCGATGATGTTCGACGTAGCCAGAATCCAGCCGCTTTACAAACTGGAAACCGGTCTTCCGGGAAATTCTTTCGCATTCGAACTGGCGCGGAAAATAGGATTGCCGGAGAATATTATAAAGCAGGCGGAAGAACGTGCCGGGACAAATTTCGTAGATATGGAGAAACAACTGCGCAAGATCTCCCGGAACAGGCGTGCCCTCGACGAAAAGCTGGCAAGGATAAAGAATACCGACAAAACGCTCGAAAATATAACGGAAAAATACCAGAAAGAGCTTGCCGGCATACAATCTGTAAAAAAGCAGATATTGCAGGATGCGAAAAAAGAGGCCGAACATATATTATCGGAGGCCAACAGGAAAATAGAGGGAACCATAAAAGTTATAAAAGAAGCGCAGGCGGAAAAAGAGCGTACAAAACTGGCAAGGAAAGAACTTGAAGAATTCAACCGCATGCTAAAAGAGACGCAGCAAAACGAACAGGATAAAAAAATAGAGGCCAAAATGGAGCAACTGCTCGAAAGGAAACGGAGGAAAGAGGAGCGGAAACTGAAAGAAACTAAAAAAACGGGAGATAATGTAACGAGGGTAAAGAAAAGCAATGAAGACAATAGCTCAGACAGAGCTATGGATAAGGAGAGGACGGGCAACTCAGGCAATCCTGCAAATACAAATAAAGAAGATATAAACAGGCCCCTGCAAAAAGGAGACAAAGTACGGCTTAAGGGGCGCGATATTACAGGCGAGGTAATGCAGGTAGGCGGGAACTGGATAAGTATTTCGGTAGGAAGCATAATAAGCAAAGTCCCGAAAGAAAGCGCGGAGAGAATATCGAACAAAGAATTCTCCGGAATAATGAAAGACAGGCCTAAGCTCATGAGCAACCACTCCGCAGAATTATCGCAAAGGAAACTGAACTTTAAACCAAATATAGATGTGAGAGGAGAAAGGCTTAACGATGCCATAGAGATCGTAAACCGTTTTATAGACGACGCGCTTATGGTAGGCATGGACGAGGTAAAGATATTGCACGGCAAAGGTAACGGGATACTTAAAGAGGAGATACGAAAATTCCTTCGCACGATACCGGGGGTGGAATCGTGCAGGGACGAAGATATACAATACGGAGGTTCGGGAATTACAATAGTAAAACTGGATTAGCCGGTATAACCATAATTAAAATTAAACGGTAAATAATATATGATAATGATACGAAAAAACATTAGTTCAATTCAATCCGCAAGTGCGGCGGTATTACTTTTAATTGCGGCGGCACTGTCCGGTTCATGTTCCGGAGGGCCCACGGCTCAGGATGCGGCAAAAGGGTTTCTGGATGCATATCTTTCTGCCGATTTCAATAAAGCTGCGGACTATTGTACAGTTAAATTATCGGGAGACCTGAAAGAAGCGTTAAAAGAGATAGAAAGCCTGAGCGAGCCTTTAAAATTGCAAATCTCGTCCTCCGCAGGCCGGTTTTCCTCCCGCATAGAAGAAGTAAAGAAAAAGGGGAAAGGCGATACGGTAACAGTGTACTATTCGATAACGGAAACATTTACCGACAGCACGCTGCATCCGGGTTCAGAAATAATAAAAAGCACTCTTTCGGTTATAAAAGACAGTACCGGAACCTGGAAAGTAGCAAAACTTAACAAATAACAAACAAAAGCCTTTATTCGGGTGTTGTTATTGTAATAATAATCTAAAAATCCATTACAATGAAACATCGAGAAAAAAGTGTCGAACTGCTCAATCATGCAGTCGCCCTTGAAATTGAAACCGTACTGCAATATCTTTATTTTCATTTTCACTTCGAAGATAAAGGGTACGGCCATCTGGCAAAATTATTTAAAATGATCTCAATAAAAGAGATGGGACATATTGAAAAACTCTCTGAAAGGATACTTTTCCTTAAAGGAGACGTAGTTATGAAACCAAGTAAAGGAATCATTTATCTGGAAAAAGACAAATCGGGAGATATTAACTTCGATATAAAAAGAGTATTGGAAATAGCTTCCGGGTTGGAAAGCTCCACTGTAGACCTGTATAACAAATGGGCCTGCGAATGCGGTGCAACAGGAGATTCCGCTTCAAAACGGCTGTTCGAAGAGTTAGTGGAAATGGAAGAAGAGCATGAGGATATATTCGATATTGAAGAAGATAACTTCATTAAATTCGGCGATACTTACCTTGCCCTGCAAAGCATTCAGCGGATGGGAGGCCCCGAAACAGAAGAAGCTAAACTAAAATTATAGATTATCCGGAAAGCGCAGAAATCACATATAAAATGTATGAAAACGTGGGACTGGGACTGTCCAGAATTTTGGGACTATCCCAAATATTGTGTAAGCAGTAATCGGGTCGGGATATAGTCGAGTATCTATATCCCGATTCTGTTTTCAAAGATAGCAATAAACTGGTTCATCGCCACACCCCAGTTGTTAATGGGTGCAGTCCACTTCTTCTCGATCTCCTGCAAAGCCAGCCAGACTGATTTGCGAACGGCATCGTCTGTAGGAAACGAAAGTTTTGATTTGGTGTATTTTCTGATTTTTCCGTTCAGGTTCTTTGTGATATTTTTCGTGTAGATGATCTTTTTGATCTATTACTTGATTTTCACTTACATTGACAGATGAATAATCTCCGAATATCTCAAGTTTACGAGTAGAATCAAAATCGACCTGATAACCGACATTAATCTTATGGTTTGGCCTCATATATTGTTGTGATATTGTCGAGATAACATTTTCAGAATGTATTTTATCTATGTTAATATATTCTGCCATAGATTCGTCAGTATCTCTTTTCGAGTAATCAAGGTGGTACTGCCACGAAAGTTTACTACGTTTAGATATATTCCAAATGCTATTATAGAGAAATTTCGTACGGAAAAATTTACCGTCCATAGTAGATAATGTGTTATCTGTTATGGAAGCGCCAGGTAACATTACTGACTGGTTGAATTCTTTTGTGAATTTATACCATGGAGTAGCAAAATCTAACGCCGCAAATGTGTAGAGTTTAGGAGTATTGATTTGCAATTGCCCACCTGCAGTAGGGCTTGTTTGGCGCCCCATATCTAAACCGGCATTTATCCGTCCCGAAACACTTTCGGATGCTCTTTGGGTCTTGATTCTCATTACGGCTTTGGCTGAAGCACTGTAACGGGCAGATGGGTTGCGATCTATCTCAATGGAGAAAATATCAGCTGGATGCAAAACTTTTAGCTCGGAATACGTTGTCTCTCGTCCGTCGATATATATAAGCGGTTTACCTCTGCCAAGAACCGAAACTTCATCATCGTTTACCTTAACACCTGGCGCATGACCCATAATGTCAGTAATATTAGAAAGGTTACCAAGCGAAGAGCCTGCAACTTGCAAAACTGTCTTTCCTTTATCTACCTTAACCGCAGTACGTCTGCCTTCTACAACAACCTCGCCTATTTGTAATACATCAGTCTTCATAATGATTTTCTTTGGATAGACCAGATTGTTTAAATCAATATCCAAGAAGTAGTCCTTGTATCCGAGACTCGTAATTTGAAATACTTTTTTGCCCTTCAGATTAGTCTTATAGTTAAGGTTGCCATTATAAAAAACCTCAACTGTAATATATGAAGAGTCAGAAGGATTCGATACAAGTACATTAAAATAGTCAAGAGGTTGATTTAAACTATCAACAACAGAAATTCTTATAATTGTTTCTTGAGCCATGCAAATATGAATTGGGAACATTATAACTAAAGCAACAACACTTTTAAAACCATTGAAGCACGAAAAATTATGTTTTAGATACATATTTTTTAAATTATATTAACTCTAACCATTTCATGAATAAAACACTAAATTAGTATTTTTTTCTAAAAATAAACTTAATGCCGAGTTTGAAGTTGTCCTACGACCCGATGAATCCTCCAAAAAGTTTTCCGTACTCCCTCTTAGATGGATTGTTGAACGATCTTTTTCTCGGCTGGAAAACTTTAGGAGGTTTGGGAATGGCAAGCCCGACTATGTTTTTTAACATAACCGGCTTGCCGTTTTTCAGACATTTTATTTTACCGCCCGGAGTATTTTACCAGTTAAAGCCGGATATGAAGATATAAGTTATATCAACTCCAAATCCGTTCAGTCCTTTCGTGCCGCCAACGGATACGTCTTATTAAACTTAATTTACCCGTATAATAAATAATCCAGCGGAATCTTTTGCAGTTAAAATTTCCATTTGGCCGGAACAGGCCGTATATCGTCTTTGCCGTAAACTATATTCCAGGTATCTTTTCTCAGATGCTCCAGAATCTTGGCTTCATCGAGCATATCGCTGCAATATACAACCTCAAAGGTAGGAACGTTTTCCCCGTTCAATATAAACCGGACACAGGCCACCCCTTCAAGTTGCGAAAGGTGATTACTTATAAAAGAGAGATTCCTGGTAAATATAGGCTTTTCATACTCCTTGTTCGATACGGAAAATACGGACACGGGCTTACCCTCATATCCTTTCTTTTTTGTAAAATCGGCCTTAAATCCGCTGAACATCTTTTCCAGATAAGGTCTTAATGCAATAGTATCGGCCCCTTCCTCAAGCTCCACGAACTTATAATTACATGCTATCTTCTTGGTTCCCCCGCCATGCTGAGGCATATCCAGCTCCTTAAGTTCAACAATCTTTTTGAGCATTTTTTCATCAACCTGTTCGTTCACTCCCGTATAAAGCCGCACTATTATAGGACACGCATATTCGCTCTCTATACCGTAAAACTCCCGGTTAAGATTACGGAACTGCATCCCGACATAATTAATATCCAGTTTATCATGCATATTTTCCGTCCTGAACGTTATAACCTTAACCTTCTCAACCGAATTATCAGGAGTTTTTATCCGGAACTTGCTCGGAGTGAAAATGCCTTCCATTATTTTCTCCTCGCTTGTCTGCGAAGGCAGATAATATATCACTACCTTACCGTGTTTTACGAAAGTCTTCACCCCGTAAACTCCCGGTACTTTTGAAACCTGAGCCTTAAAAGCCATTGAGCTTCCGTAACATTTCACCGATCTCAAACCCTCTACATCCAGTGATTTCAACTGGCTTTCCTGTACTCCTTCCGGCAACCATTTCATATCTATCGTAGGAAGTTCCATAGTTCCTCCCATGTAAAGAGCTATCGCGAACAAAGCCGCCGTTATCAACGCAAGCAGGTATTTGCCCCCGCATTTAAATTTTCCCACGGAAAGAGAATTCCGGGAACATGCGGAAACACATTCGCCGCAAAGGGTACAATCCACATCCGTAACCTTGGCATAACGTCCTCCTGAAGATTTAACCCCCTCCATCTTGTCTATGCCTATATGATAAGGACATCTCCTCACACATTCTTTACAACCGTTACATGTTTCGGTATCCTTACGTATGTGCACGAACGAAACATTATATTCCGCTTTACCTCTTATTATTTCAAGCATATAGCCCAATATAACGGCCGTCCCCAAAAGATATACCCATGGAATAACAACACCCAGCATAAACATTATCCAGTATATCAATATGAGCGCAATGAACATTACCGTAAATTTGAAAATATTGCTCAAAGCACCCAGCGGACATATATATTTGCACCAGAACATATCTACAAAAAGAGAACCCAGAAAAAGAAAAACAATGGAAATACATGCCATCCAAACGGTAAGTTCTCCCTTAAACCCGGTAGCAAAAGCATAATAAGGATCGAAATTTTTGCAAAACAACTCGCTGCTGGAAAGCGTCATATAAAATATGGTAAACAACAGAATATATTTGACCGCCCTGAGAATCTTATCCGCAGCGGAGCCGTTTTTAATAGCGATAATCTTTATTCCCAGCGCTCGTCTCAGTTTTACAAAAAGCTCATTTACAAGTCCAAGAGGACATATATAACTGCAAAAAAGCCGCCCGAACAAAATCACGCCCACAGCCAGCGCGACACCCATCATAATCTGCACCATTGTCATACTGCATGCCATCGAGCCCCTTGTAAGATAAGTCGCAAGTGTTTGCATACCCCCGAACGGACAATATGCTTCGGGATCAAAAGACTCGTTCCCGAACGCTTTAAAAAAGAACAATACGATAGCGGCCAATATGCCGAATTGTATTAAATACCTCAACCAGTTTTTCTTAAAATAATTCATAATCGTTAGTTTTATCAAATGCAAAGGTATTATTTTTTTTAACTTTGCGGAATGAAATATTATGATAATCACGTACACACGAACTTCTCTCCCGACAGCAGAATGATAATGGAAAATGCCGTGCGGAAAGCGGCTGAAAACGGACTGGGCGGGATAGCATTCACAGATCATTACGATATAGACGCCCCTTGCGGGGAATGCGGATTCCAGTTCGATCCCCTGCTGCAACAGAAAGAGATCGACAAGATGCGTAGTATGTACAAACTCGATATATTAAAAGGAATAGAAGTCGGATTGCAACACGGGAGTATAGATAAGGCAAAAGCATTTACGGGATCTTATAATTTCGACACGGTCATAGCTTCCGTCCATTTTGTGGACGGGGAAGACCCGTATAAAGGCGAATATTATATAAATAAAAATTACAAACAGGCATACTCGAGGGTTCTTGAGATCATTTACGATACGGCCAGGGAATATAATGATTTCGATATAATAGGACATTTCGATTACATAGTAAGATACGCTCCGCACGAAAATTACTGCAAAAGCATTACAATGGCTGAATTCGGGGATTATCTGGAGCCGCTGCTGGCATTCCTTACGGAAAACGGAAAAACATTAGAAATAAATACCAAGACATACAAAGATAAATCCGGCTATGCCCCCGTACTGGATATAAACATTCTTAAAAGATTCAGAGAGCTGGGCGGAGAGGCGTTAAGCCTCGGTTCCGATGCTCATGAATACTGCTGTATCTGCGGGCAATTCGATATATTCCGCGAAATAATAAAAAATTGCGGATTCCGGTATCTTGTATATTACAAAAACCGGAAACCGCAATTCTATAAAATATAATCCGGAGATTTAAGCCTACCCTCTCTTAGATTTTTTCTTCTCTTTTTTATAATAAAGCCCGTCTTTTCCTTTCTTATACTCCTTGCCCTTCCCGATAAGCTTAAGGTACTGGATATACTGCTGCTCTGTAAAAATAAGTTTGAAAGCAGCAAGGCTCTTATCCGTCCATTTATTCCTTACCGTTTCATAATTGCGGCCGTCCTGCATACCTGATTTTTTCATCTGTTCGAACTCTTCCATCAGTCCGGCAAAATTATACTGCAATATGGAATCCACATAAAACACCTGGTGGGAATTCAGGTTCAGTTCTTTTTCCAATCTCTCAGTCTCTATCGCAGCATATTCCTGCGGTGTTTTTTCCTTAGGAGGCTCCTGCGCAGAAATTACCCCTGTAAAAAAAGTAAATGCAAACAGCAGGAAATACATTCCAACTCTTTTAACTCTCATTGTTTTATATTTATTTTAATGTATATTTGTCTTTTAAGCGCTAAGTTAAACAAAAAAATAAATTTTCATAATGAAATCAATCTCAAAAGCTATTCTGGTAATTACGGCAGTACTCCTGTCATTCAACGTTTCGGATGCCTGTACAAACATCCTTATTACTAAGGGGGCCAGCAAAGACGGATCGGTAATGGTAACATACTCTGCTGATTCCCACACTCTTTACGGAGAATTATATCACACTCCGGCAAATATATTTCCAAAAGGAAGTAAGCTGAGCATATCCGAATGGGATACGGGAAAATATCTTGGGGAAATATCCCAGATTGAAAAAACTTTCTCTACAATGGGCAATATGAACGAACACCAGCTTATCATAACCGAAACCACTTTCGGGGGACGCGACGAACTTGTTGATACTACCGGAGTCATGGACTACGGTTCCCTTATCTATATAACTCTGCAAAGGGCCAAAACCGCACGCGAAGCCATAAAAATAATAGCCGATCTGGTTGCGGAATACGGCTACGCCTCATCGGGAGAATCATTTTCAATAGCCGACAAAGATGAGGTCTGGATAATGGAGATGATAGGAAAAGGCACTAAACTCAACAAAAAAGGAGTCAATGTAAACAAAGGAGCCAACTGGGTAGCTGTAAGGATTCCCGACGGATATGTGTCCGCCCACGCAAACCAGTCCAGGATCACCGGCTTTCCGCTGAATGACCCTGAAAACTGCATGTATGAAAAAAATGTTATAAACTTTGCGAGGGAAGCGGGATACTTTAAAGGTAAAGATGAAGAGTTCAGTTTCTGCGACGCATACGCGCCGGCCGATTTCAGTGCTTTAAGAGGATGCGAAGCAAGGGTATGGAGCGCATTCAATATTATGGGTAAGGGTATGATAGGCGATAAGCCGGCAATGGATTATATAGATTTCGCAAAAGGAGACAATCCTGCCAATAAAATGCCTTTATATATAAAACCTGCTGAAAAACTCGATGTAAAAGAAGTTGCCGACATCATGCGCGACCATTATGAAGACACCCCTCTTGATATGAGAAAAGATATAGGAGCAGGGGGATTCGAACTTCCTTACAGATGGCGTCCTATGACATTTACGGTAGACGGAAAAAAATACACCAACGAACGCGCCATAGCCACCCAACAAACAGGATTCTGGCTGCTGGGACAAGCCCGGAACTGGCTTCCGGACGAGATAGGAGGTATTATATGGTTCGGAGTGGACGATGCTGCCACATCATGCCTTACTCCTGTCTATTCAAGCGGGTTAAGAGCGCCTCAATGCTTTGCAGTAGGAAACGGAAACATGACCGTTTACTCCCCTACCGCGGCATTCTGGCTATTCAACAGGATCGCCCAGTTCGCATATCTGAGATACAACATACTTGCGCCGGAGATACGGAAAGCAGCTGCGGATCATGAGCTGGGGGCCATGAAAATAATCCCTACCGTAGACGAAGAGGCAATGAGACTCTATAAAACCAAGCCGGAAGAAGTAAAAGAATATCTTACCAGATGGTCGGAAAAATTCGCAGACAGGATGTTCAAAAAATGGAAAGACCTCGACGAGTATCTGCTTGTAAAATACATAGACGGCAATGTTAAAAAACAGAATCCCGACGGGTCGTTCAAGGACAACGGAAATAACCGCAACATCCCGGCAAGCCCTTCACAACCGGGGTACAGCGAGCATTGGAAACGAAAAGTATCGGAAGATGCCGGAGATAGATTACTGGTAAAATAAATCCGGATAAAACAATTCACTTCCGCCGCAAGGAATGTGTCTGACAAGTCTTAAAATTACAAATTCACCCACGCTACAGATAGTTGTAACGTGGGTGAATAGTTTAAAAACAGACTTGTTAGTCACTTTCCTTTTAGTTTCAGGCAGAAGACTCTTCTTATTTTCAACAGCCGGAACAGTAGTGAATCTTTTTTAGAAAATACGGAACTTTCATATTTATATTGCGGAGACGGTAACAACTTTTATTTTACTCCCGTCAATCTCTACTCCCTGATATAAATGGCTGATCTTTAACTTTTCATTTTTAGAATCAACCGAGATTACTTTTCCGCCGTGATGGAACTTTACCCCGTCGAAAGTAGTATGGCCAACCACTATCCTCGATATTTTATACTTCTTAATAACAGCTTTAAGGTCTTTACTCCCTATAGGATTATATTTCTCCTCATCACTTACCAGTCCCCTGTACCATAGAGGCCCGTCACTGCCCATTAAAAATTTTACGGTATCGCCGTAATCTTTTTTACGGGTATCGAGATTCTCCCGTATAAGCTCATTCGCTCTGTTTACGGAAATACCGCTTTGTGCAAATAAAGGACTTATACCTCCGTGTACAAAAAGAGTATTTCCTATTATCTCTATCGAGTTCTTACTCCTGAGCCACCTGCCCAGATGCGTTCCGGATGAAAAAAACCGGTCATAAGGTATATCAAGAGTATCCTGCAACGTTTTGTATTTCTCCTTTATATATCTGAGATCCCCTTTCAAAACCATATTATCGTGGTTCCCCAGGATATAGGTCAAAGCACCTCCCGCTCCTGAAGCCTGTTTCTCCAAAGAATAAATAAGCCAGAATATTGCCAGTACGTCATTACCCCTGTCAAAAGTATCACCCAGAATCACCAGCCTGTTTTTCCCGTAACTCCATTCCAACTTATCATTTATAACACCGGCGGTTTTTAATATAGATATAAAATTCTTAAAATTCCCGTGCGAATCCGAAATAACGAATATCTTTCCGCCCCTGGGAACAACATTGCGTGCAGGTTCCACGGAAACGGGAGCGCCTTCGTCATTACAGGCCGGAAATTCATTCAGATATGCGGAAGGGACGGTAAACACCCAGTGCCCCTTATCGTCGCCTACCTTAATATCTCCCATATCGGCAATACGCAAATAAAGCGTATCTATCAATCTACGCGCATTGTGTCCGCCTGGAGAATCCCGGAACCCCGTTACCCTTACCCCTTCCGGAGTATAGAAAATATACGGCCCGTCGCTATATATCCCGGATTGCGGGAAAAGCGTTGCCGGAACCTGGAGCAACAATAACAGATATAATATTCTAAAATTCATATGTTTATTTTTTAAAAAAACCTGCACCGGTCGGCCAGTGCATGAGGCGTTATTCCATTTGATCTATAATAACATCCGGAATATGTTGTATAAAACGGAACAATGACGTTTCGTCACCCGGTCTGTGCGTACGGACTACGAGGGATACCCGGTAAGTAGTAATTTCCCCAAGTCTGGAAGATTCGGTAGAATAAGAGCCTATGGATAGGCATCTCCGCTCTATCTCGTCTGTAATGTTCTTTATTGCCTCCCTGTTTGCAGTCGTAAATATCAATACTACACTCCGCTGATTAACTCTCCTGAATATATATCCTAACCCTTCCAGACCCAGTAAAGTCAATACCATGGCACAAATCCCCAGCCAGTATTGCCCGGCTCCCACAGCCAAACCGATAGCTGAAGTAGCCCATATTCCGGCAGCAGTAGTCAGTCCCCGCACAAATAGTTTCTGTATAATAATAGTACCGGCCCCCAGAAAGCCGATACCGCTTACAACCTGGGCAGCTATACGGCTCGGATCAAGCCCGACTCCGGTATCACCCAGAATATCCCAGAATCCGTATTTCGATACAATCATAAACAAAGCGCTTCCCAGAGCGACAAGAAAATGCGTCCTGAACCCGGCCTCTTTTGCCCGGTATTCCCTGTCCAACCCGATAGCGGCTCCCAATAATCCGGCAACCAGCAGCCGAAAGAAAAAATCCCATGTCATCATAACTTATAACATTTATTTCAATACTCTTTTTTCTCTTTCCACGACAAAGGTAAAAAATAAAACGAACTGCACTGGTCGGCCCGGTGTAAAACAAGAGTGTCTTAAAAGCTATCCCCGTTTTTTCAGCCTCAAATTCATCTTATCCCCGCATACTAAAAATCAGGCACAATACGGTAAATTAAGAGACTGTTATTTCAGGACACTTCCAAAACACTCCTGTTTCTTACTTTATGAATTATCTCACCCTACCACCCCGGATTCTGCTGATTAGCAATCTGCGGATTGGCATCCACCTCATATTTAGGGACAGGCAGTACGCATCTGAAATTATTCCAGTCGATAACTTTTGCATAATCGGGAAGAACGGCACTATGTCCCGACCCGACACGTTTAATCTCCAGACCGTTCCTTAAAAGGTCGAACGCCCTGTGTCCTTCTCCGAACATCTCTTTCCTGCGCTCCTGCAGAACCTGATCGAGAGTAACCGCTCCTGTCACGGTATTGGCGGGATTAGCCCTTTCAACTATCGCTTTAAGGTATTTTACGGCTTTAACATTATCATTTACCTTAACGGCAGCTTCCGCCGCATTCAAATAAGCCTCCGAAAGCCTTAACAATATAATATTCGAAGCCCTTATATCGCTTTCATCCGAATTGGCATATTTCAGCAGATAACAATTATATTTCTTCTTGCCGGGAGCTTTAGTCCCTTTTGTGGTAAGAAGATTCCTGACATCATCTTTATCCGAGGTAAGAATATCGGAGAACGATCTGGTAAGAATAATATCGTCGTACCCCCTGTCCCAATAGAGATACGGAAGGCCGTCGTTACCGGCATTATCTGTTACCAGGTTCACTATCTCATACAACGATTCTGAGTTATATTTGGTAGTCCATGCCTTATAATAATCTTCGTTTTTAATAAGCGAATATTTTGATTTTTCCGCTCCAGATATGCACAATTCTGCCGCTTCCAGAGCTTTCTGGTTATCTCCTTTATATAAATAAACACGGCTTAAAAGCAACATCGCACCGTATTTATTAACTTTCCCCTCCGATCTGGAAGATGAAAGAAGATTTACGGCGGCTTCCAGATCCGGAATTATCAATTTATCATAACACTCCGCAACGGTACTCCTGCCCGGTTTCACGTCATATTCGTTAGGAGTAGTTATAATTGAAGCTCCCCAGGACGCTCCGTTATCTTTTATATAAGGATAACCGTAAACCCTGGTAATATCAAAATGTGCCAAAGCCCTGAAGAACAAAGCCTGTCCTTTTACATGATCCCGTTTCGCCTTCTCATTCTCGGTAACGGGCAGGTTATCTATCGCAGCCAGAATATTATTGGCTAATCTTACAACATAGTACGGTTGTTCCCATAAAGACCTCGGTGCATTTTCTGAAGTGTACGCATATCTGTAAAAACTTGCACAACGTTTCGTATCGCCGTTAGATTGAAAATCGTCTCCCGTAACATCTCCGTAATATTGCATTCTCGCTCCGTAATAGTTAATACTCTGCATCGCGCTGTATATACCTATCGTAGCCGCTTCCGCATCGGATAATTTGGTAATGGCTATTTGGGAGTCAATTTGATTCTCAGGCTGTAAATCCAGCCAGTCGTTTCCGCAGCCCGTAAGGAAAAATGCCAGAAGCGGAAGTATAGATATTTTATATATATTCATAACGTTTTACTAATTAAAAGTTAATATCCAAACCAAAAGTAAGCGTCCTCAAAGGAGGGGTATTATAACTTACGGAACCATTAACGGGAACCTCCGGATCATACTCATTAAACTTAGCCCAGGTCAGCATATTATACGCGGAGAAAAATACCCTGGCTTTATTAATGCCTATTTTTGACGTCCATGCTTTAGGCATTGTAACCCCGAACGTAAAATTCTTTATCCTGAGATGGTTGGTACTGTGAAGCCTCCTGCTGTTAGCCGGAGAAGACATTTTTTTACTGTTTCCGTATATCCAGGCCTCATAAGTGGTTACATCGCCCGGTTTTTTCCAGCTATCCCTGTAATAAAGGGGAATCTGGTTAATCGCCCCGTCTCCCGAACCTGAAGTCTGGGATTTTTGTGCGGCACTATCGTAAGACCAGCCTCCCAAAGTGGATGAGAGCGTAAAACTCAGATCCAGAAATCTATATCTGAAAGTATTGGTAAGGCCCATAGAAACTTTAGGGAACGGGGATTTATCCGCAATAGGATTGGCATCGCTGGCTTTTTCCGTTATATCTTTAACAAGATTGCCGTTCTCGTCCTTATGATTGGTATAGAACTGAGGCCTGCCCGTCTCAGGATTAATCCCGGCAAACTCAATCATATAATAAGTATAATAAGGTAAACCTACCCTCCTTATAGAAGAACCGCTTATTATCTCACTCTGAATGCCGTCCAGTACCATTATCTTATTTTTGTTATGTCCCAGGTTAAACGAGGTAGTCCATGAGAAATTCTTTCTGTCGAAGTTTGTCGTATTAATAGTAATCTCTACACCGCTGTTTTTAACTTTACCGATATTGGTCATATAGCTTGAAAAACCGCTTGTCATAGAGACAGGCATATCCATTAAAAGATTCTTGGTTATCCTGTTATAATACTCTACGGTAACATTTACTGCGTTTTTAACAGAAAGATCCAACCCTATATTGGTTGTATGATTATTTTCCCATAACAAATCCTGCTTCGCAATGTTCGATTCGGCAATACCTATTTCGTTATTATATGAAGGCGTAAGGCTTGTCAGATTCATATAAGCATAATAGGATGAAGGAAGAGTTCCGTTTACACCGTAAGAAACCCTTAATTTAGCATCGGGGAATATTCCCTGCAATCCTTTGAAGAACCCTTCTTCCGAAAACCTCCAGGCTCCCGATACAGACCAGAAACTTCCCCAGCGGCTATCCTTGTGCAGTTTTGAACTTCCGTCGAGACGATAGCTCGCACCGAGATAATATTTGTTTTTCCAATCGTAATTTATTTTCGATATGTACGAAACCAGCCTGTTTCCTGAACCGTTTCCGCCTATAGATTTAGGAATTGCGCCGTTACCTATCGCATTATATTCAGGATTTGCAAAATTGGTCTGGGTTCCGCTAAGGTAATCTCTCTTATAATCCGAAACCTCGTAAGCTACCAGAGCGTCCAGATGATGATTTTTTCCGAAAGTCTTTACATAATTCAGGTTTGTAGACCAGACCATCTGGTTATAATCATAATACGACTTACTGGCGGAACCGTTGCTTGCGGAACCGCTGGAAGTTCTGGGATCCGACCAGCTTTTGGCCTTGGAAAGGGTATAATCGTAGCTGAATGTTGTTCTGAGTTTTAAATCCTCAAAAAACTTTATCTGGGCATATACCGTACTGAAAGTTCTGGTAACCCTTTGTTTATTGTAGTCATGATCCAGAGAGGCTTTAGGATTCCTGCGGCCGTTAGACTGAAGGTCTTCATTATATGTTCCATCCTCATTATAAACCGCATCGGAAGAGGTAAGCTTATGTCTTGAAGAATATAAAGGCGATACATATTCCATCCCGTCATATCCCACATCCTGGTTCATATCAGAGAAAAGTATATTCGCTCCTAATTGAAGCCAGTTATTGGCGTCATATTTTACGTTCAGCCTGCCGGTAAGCCTGCTTAATCCCTGCTGATACTGCACGCCCTGCTGATCCGTAAAGTTAAACGAAGAGTAATATGTAAATTTGTCGGCGCCGCCCGAAACGGAGAACTCATAATTCTGATGGAATCCGTTCCTCAACAATACATCATCCCAGTCTACCCATCCGCACCAGGGTTTGGCAGCCACTTTATCTATATTCGCATTTGCATAGGCAATAGCCTCGTCTTCCGTTCCGGGAGTTTTCTGATCGTAAAGTATTTTCCTTTTCATAGCCTCATAAATAAACTCCCTTCTTTCATCTCCCTGCATAACAGGTCTGAAGCGGTATGCAAAATCGCTTACGCCCCAGTCGCTTTTAAAGTTAAACTGCGCTTTCCCTTTTTTCCCCTGTTTAGTGGTAATAAGGATAACCCCGTTCGCAGCCCTCGAACCGTAAAGAGAAGCCGCAGCCGCATCTTTAATTACGGTTACATTCTCTATATCGTTAGGATTTACGGTTGCCATAATATCCGTACCGGCATCTCTGCCGCTGTTATTAATATTCCCCGATATTACGGGAACCCCGTCTATTACATAAAGGGGAGAATTCGAAGCATTAAAAGAACCCATACCGCGGATACGTACGGTAGGAGAGGCTCCCGGCTGACCGGAACCTGCGGTAACCGATACTCCCGGTGCGTTCGCCTGTAGTAATCCCGATACCGAAATAGTAGGAACATCCTTTACCCCTTCGGTTTTTATCGTAGAAGCCGAACCCGCATAAGCGGACTTTTTGAAAGTACCGTATCCGGTTACAATAACATCTTCAAGTATCAGTGCATCCTCCTGCATTATTATATTAAGATTTTTACTGGTGGCTACACGTACCGTCTGGGGTTTCATGCCTATATAATCGAATGTAATATTTGAATTGGGAGATACATCATCGAGATAGAACATCCCTTTATCATCCGTATACGTTCCTTTCTGAACATCTTTAATATACACATATACTCCGGCCAGGGGCGTTCCGCCGTTATCCGAAACGGTTCCGCTTATTTTAAGTTTTTCCGCTGATGCGGCAATAGCCTGTTTTTCTCTGGTCAGCGTGATAAGCCCGTTATCCGAAACGGTATATGTTACGACTCCGTCGAACATGGTATTTAGCAGATCCTGAAATGTAACATCTTTAACGTCCACATTTTTAACAACATTTACATTCAGGTTCTTTTCATCATAAAAAAGCCTGAGTTTGTATTTCTTCTCTACTTGTACCAGTACCTTTTTAATACTGGTATTATTCTCTTTAACGGAGAATTTCATTTTACTTACATCTTGAGCGAATAATCCCGAATTAATAGCCAAAAGGCACAAAACAACGATTAATCGCCGGAGCATTCTTGCCAGGTAAAATTTCATGGTTAAAAATAGTTTAAT
>CAYVED010000031.1:19566-26712 GCA_964449975.1 uncultured Muribaculaceae bacterium | reverse complement strand
GAATTTGTCAAACTGTGAGCGCAGAACCAAGCTCGTTTGAGTTATGCCGAGCAGTGCAGACAAATGCGCAAAGCGAATTTGTCAAACTGTGAGCGCAGAACCAATTTATTAACCCTAAAAAATAATGCCATGAAAAAGTTAAACATTCTTCTATTTATCCTTATCGGAGGACTGCTTGCGGTTTCCTGCGATAAGAACAACGGGCCCGGCGAAGAACAACCTTCCGAATATAAAATAATCACAAACGGAAACGGCGCCGTATCCGCTATTACTACGGAAGGTAATGATAACCGGCCTTTAAAGATCGTACAGACAATCCCGTCTTTTACAGGCATGACCGCAACAACTCCGGTCAGAGAAAGCAGAGGAACGAAATATCCGGAAACACGTAATACTCCCGCATTAGGAACTTTCCCCGCCAATTTACCTATAATATTCTTTTTCGACGACAAAATATATCTGAATTCGGTAGTAAATAATATTCAGATTATAGTAGACGGAAAACAGATATTCGGAACAATCATCATTAATGAAGGAGCCAACGGATATGCAATCCTGACATTTACCCCGTATCAGGAGTTTAATGTAAATTCCTCTATCGAAGTTACGGTAAAGAAAGGATTACAGGATAAAAACGGAAATGAAATGGATGAAGATTTCAGCCTTATATATCAAATATCACCTAAGGGAGAAGGGGAGTTTTCAGGAAATAACGGCTTTGAAAGCGGGTCAAAAGGTGTATTATTCATAGGAGACGGTTCTATTATGAGCGGAAACCACGGCTCGCTTATACCTCAGGAAGGCAATAAATTTGCCGCCATATCTTCCGGGGACAATCTCGTTTCCCCGAACGGAAATGCGGTAGGAGGAGCCACGAGTACAATGATTTTAGGGCCTATCAATAAGGATTTCACCTCATTAACATTCTATTATGATTTTGTTTCCGCAGAATTCAACGATTTTGTAGGTTCAATATTCGATGATGTGGCGATGATAACAATATACGGGCCTAAAGGATCTCATTCCGAATTCATCACGAGCGTAAATACCGTCCGTGAAAACAACCAGCCTTTTACAGGATTCCCGAATATGCCTGACAACGGAGACAGCTATGCCGGACATACGGGATGGGTGCAACGCAAAATAGACTTTAGCCAGGTAGGAACCCCGGCCTACATTACTTTCATAGTAACCGATGTATCCGATCATATATTATCCTCAATTCTGGCGGTAGACAACCTCAGTTATTAAGATTATCATCTAATATATTTGATATAAAAAGCGGAACCGAAAAGCTTATAGAGTAGGACTAAAATCATTAATTTAATGAATTATGAAAAAATTATTATTAATTATCGTCGCTATGTTGTTCGTATCGGCGGCAAGCGCCCAGAAAGGTACGATGTCGGCAGGTCTGAACTTCAATTACGGTTTTGCCTATACCGGAGGTGAATTCTCCAATATCGGTATAGGAGCTAAATTCCAGTATTCATTTACAGATCACCTTCGTGTGGAGCCTGCATTTACTTATTACCTGAAAAAAGATTACATTTCCGTATGGGATTTTATGGCCAACGTACATTATCTTATCCTCAAACCGGAAAATAAATTCAATTTCTATCCTGCGGCAGGTCTGGGAGTTGTAGGAGTAAAGGTAAGCATAAAAGAGCTGGGCGAGGATTTTTCGGCTTCGAGTACCAAATTCGGATTTAACATCGGAGGCGGCGCGGAATATAAATTATCCGAAGCCTTCAGTTTGGGCGCCGAAATAAAATATCACATAGTCAGCGGTTTTAATCATGCAGTGATACAAGTAGGCGTTAAATATAATTTCTAATAACGGTACGGCGCAGCCCTATATCCTATAGCAGGGAAATCTCAAGGGCTGTGCCGTTTATTTTTCAGGCGCAACCCGGAACGAGTTTTATACGGCCGGATAAAATAAGCAAAAGAAAACCGCACGAACGTCCGGTATTCTTTATAAGAACTATTAATAACTTAAATATAAACGGAATATGACAAAACCAGCGAAATCTCCCATGAGCACCGCATCTGCTGCTATTATACAAATAAAGGATGATATAGCCGTCCGGATGAAATCCGTAACAGGAATGAAAAATTTCGGCAAACCCGACGGTTCAACCTTGGAAGAGGCACTGGCTTTCACATGCGAAAACAAACAGGGAAAAAATATCGGGATACTGTTTTTCCGTTTTACATTCAACGACAGGAAAGTGGAGGAGCGAGATTTAGACACATTCGCACAGGCCCTTTGGGATTCGGGAAAAGCGGCAGCCGATAACGGTGAAATGTTCACTTATCCCGATAATGAAAAAATCTCCTCGCCCGACCATGCAAAGAGAACTAAACGTTCGGGAGGCTATAGTTACAGATGGCTATATCTGTTGAACGGTGTTAAATGTAAGATAGGAGTAGATATAAGGAAAGGAAACAAAGAAGATAAAAAGATAAGGAACATTATAAGGGTCGTCTCCCTGAGCGAAGCGAATTAATAATTAAAATTTATACCGCAATGAAAAAAGAGTATGTGGTTATATCAAAATGTAAACTTTTACTTGCGGTACTTTCCGGAAACAGAGACATTTCGGGACATTATCCTGTGAGGGTAAATATCGGAACACGGGTAATCATAGAGGCAGATACTCCGCAAGAAAATTCTTACGCGAAGACTGAAAAACAGAACCGAATCCAAATATTATAAATTATGAACCGAACATGAACTTTTATGTAAAAATTCACCCGGAGCGATGACTCAGACAATTTTATGACATCTCAAAAAAATTAAACTTATGAAAAAGATATTTACAGCACTTGCGTGCATGGTAACCATAACGATATTTACATCCTGCGGCGGCGGAAACTCCGGTAAAGATACGGACGGCGAAAAAACAGAAATCGGGGAAATCGTAGGGGAAATGTTCAAAGAAGCAAAAAAAGTAAATGCTTTTTCGCAAGCTGCTGCCGAACGGTTTATCAAACGGAACGGCGGACTGGATCCCAAATCCATAGAACCCGACTGGAAATATATTATCGATGAAAAAACTATGGCGAACTACGGCGACAACTCCCACGGTTCGCTACGTTTCCAGAAACCCGACGGTGAAAAACTCCTCCAGGAAGAATACGAGGTATGGGTGAGAAAAGTGTATAACGCCTCCAAAGCTATTTCCGACGACGGCAGGAATATCAAAGGCTTCGAAGAGACGGATGACAAAGATATAGCTGTCTCTGAAAAAACGCTCGAAGATATGTTAGAAAAAGCAAAAGGGTCTTTCATGGGGAGCCTGGGAATGTATGAATGGGGATACCGTTACAAAGGCAAATTCATGCGGGTAAGGTTACAACGGGAAGAAAACAATAATAAATACGCGGCCGAAATAGATGTAGCTGACGCCATGAACAAATCAATGACGGAACTGATGAAAGATGCGGAAAAGTATCTGAAATAAGCCGGAAGCAATGATTAAGGCAAGTTTATGAAATATTTAATTTACACATAAAAAATTAACGTATGAAAAAGACACTACTATTTTTACTGTGCGCTCTGCCTGTTGCGGCAATGTCGCAAGAGCCGTTCTTTGCAGCAAAGCAGGGAACCGTTCTGGAATATGCTACCAAAAACGGGAAAGGTAAAATACAGGGATATACCAAGCAGACTATAAAGGAAATACAATGGAACGACGAGAAGAACGCCGTTATAACTTACCTGATAGAAGCTATGGATGCAAAAAAGAAAGCTATCACGGAGGAAAGTACGGAGATAACAGTGAAGATAGTAAACGGGAATGTGGAATTTGACGGTTCGTCGGCGTTAGGTAAGATAATGAAAGATATAAAAATAGAAGGCAGCGGCCTGGAACTGCCTTCCAACCTGGCGGTGGGACAGACGCTAAAAGACTATACAATTAAGATAGAGGCTATGCAGATGACATTTAACTGTACGGATATTAAAGTCACAGCCAAAGAATCCTTAACCGTGGGAGGAGAGGTTCTGGAGTGCTATAAAGTGGAAAGTAAGCAGAATTCCAAAGTAATGTTTATCAACACCAGCGGAAGTAACATCACCTGGTATGCCAGAGGTATAGGAGTGGTACGCTCGGAAAGCTACGATAAAAAAGGCAGACTGGTTGCCGGCGAAGAACTTGTATCCGTATCCCGATAAAAATAAAACCGTATGAACCGCATTTCCCATATATGACCGGTATATTTTATAGCTGCGCGGACGCTTTCCGAAGGAACGGTCTCTGCACGGCAGATAGTGCGGAAATAAGGTTGAACATAACGTATAAATAAAGTACTACAAAAAAAATTAACATATGAAACGATTACATTTTTTATTACTTGCAAGCATTTTCTGCATAGCTCCTTTTTTGTTCGGAGCGTGTGAGAAAGAGAAAAATAACGAAGCGGATATTGTTGATTACGAAGCCGGTAAAATACCGGGTCTGGGTGAAACCGAAGGAGAATTGACGGGAACTGCGTTTAAATTTCCCGAAGGGATAGAACTGATCGAAAATATAACCGGCAACGGTTCTCAATACGGTTACTGGACGATTTCAGAATCGGCCAAAAGTTATTCCTTTGTACAGAAAGACGGTACGATAACCACACGGGAACTCTCCGCTACTATGCAAGCCGGTGAAAACCGCGGTTATTTCGGCAGCGGTTGCGGATTTGTGGATTTGTTGATTCCTATACGCAATACCACTTCCGGAGAAATAACGGTAACATTCCCTGCCGCTACCATTTTGCGCTCGAAGAAAGGCGATACCCAGAACGGGATACTCATTAAAAAAGTAACGGTAAAGATACCGGCTAAAACGGATTACAATCTCTATCTGGCATTTTATTGCGGGAATGCATCGAAAGGTACCGCCGGAGGTACGGATATTTACGAACTCAGCGTAGTGAGCAATGCAAAACCGCTGCTTGATCTTTGTGCACGCGTAAAAGACAAAAAAATCAATCTGGAGGATCATTCTCCGTCCGATCTCAATGATCAAAGTTCGTACAGCACACAGGTTAACAACTTACAGCTCATTGTCTGGGAAGTGACCGACGGAACGGGACTGAGCGAGTTAAGTATTGAATACATTAATTCGTTACCGAACGTCTGATCCGAAATAAGGGTATGCCACATTTTTAATACGGATAACCCCGTATTAAGCAAGAAACTGTTTTGATTTGTTACCGAAATTATTTTAAGGATATTTTTCAGCTATTTTAAGTTGCTTACCTCGACGAATAGCGGAACCTGTTTAACAAGTAAATTGATGAAAAGAAAAAGAACTGATAAATAATGAGATTAATAAATTCAAAACAGTTTCTAATAAAAATTTAACGTATGAAAAAAATAATATTACTATTAATTGCCCTTTCGCCGATACTGGCAACGGCTCAAATTACCCCGGAGGCGATGATAAAAGGGTGTCCGGATCTTCCGAAGCTGGAAGAACTGGTGGCTTATGCCGACAATTTCGGAGACGGGCGGGAAAACAATGTTAGTATTTTCCTTGAGAAGCTAAGAGAATATATTGCAAAATGCAGAGCTTCTGCGGATCTGGCAGAAGCCGCAGCAAGCGAAAAAACCAGAAAAGCCTACGATAAGGAAATCCGGAAGGAGACAGGAAAAAGTATTGAGCAATGGCAGGCCATGACCGAAACGCAGAGAGAGATCGAAGGGAGCAAACTGGCCAATAAAAAACTCCGCGAGATGGGTATCAACACCGACATATCAAAAATGAAGAACATGAGCGAAACCGAGAAAAACGCTGCGGGACAACAGATGACAGCCCAGATGTTAGGGGTTTCGGTAAGCGACCTGCAGAAGATGTCGAAGATGAGCGAAGAAGAGATAATGGCCTATATGACCAGCGGCGCAGGACAGAACATGCTCAATAAAATGTCGGAGCACCTCACACAGGGAGCACTGGTAGCCAATACGGTTGATAGTGAGGAAAAATTGAACCGTATTAAAGAAATCCAACAGGAGATTATGAAATATCAGAATAAACTCCTCCATGAGCAAGAGGAGTGGAGCAACAAAAGTCAGGCCGTTCACAACACCGCCGACGAAATCTGGTGGAAGAAATACCGCCCCACGGTGGTAAGTCTGGAGACACAATGGGAGGAAGATTTAAAGAAAGTTATGAAAATCGGAGATGAGGACATCGATAAACGTTATTCGACAGCCATAAAGGGCCAGTATATTAAGTTTTATAAAGAGACTATTCCGCTATGGATAGCGCATATAAAATCGCTTATGGAATACTACCGCCAGAGTATTCCCTTCGTCCGGAAGTATGATGATCTTAACCGGGAGTTCGTCCGCCTTACCGGTACAGAAGCCTCCATCACTTTTGCAGAAGGAATAGAGACGGTTATGAGTTGCGGATTCTCTTATCTGGAAACCGCAGGTTCGATAGCAGACTTCCCGCGCCCCGGGCCGGGTAAAACAAACGACGGCAAAGAATAAGTCTATGAAAAAGATTTTTACGACACTTATATACCTGGCAGCCTCAAAGAACAAATGGCCTGACAATGAACACGCCAAATTGTTGCCGAAGCCGGAAGGCATTGCAATCGACGGAAAAAAAGCAATATATAATGCTTATTCCTCCGGTCGTCGTATCGTAATAACAGGTCGGTTGATTAAAGATTACAAGGCCTGTACCGATCAACTTAAAAAGCCGGATTTACTTCTCCTGGAAATGGTTATGAAGACGTTGTTGTTAAAAATACCGGGACTCCTTATACATTCGGTACAAAAAACAGCGATGGTATATATGTAAGTATCTACACCAGCGGCAATAACTTTGGTATTTCTATTCAGAAAACATGTCGCCAATATAAAAAGAAGCATTTTTTAATATTCATCCTTAAATATAAGAGAAAAATGAAGAATACATATTGTACAAACTGCGGAACAAAACTGGCGGACGGAATACGTTTCTGCACCGGATGTGGTGCAGCCATACACTCTTCCCCTACAGGCGAAGCGCAGGCTCCGCAAGCGGAACAGCCGGAAGCGGCAATAAATGAGCCGCAGGGAGAAGCACCGGCTGCATCTCCTGCTCCGCAACAACCTGCAATACAGCAAACAACAGCAGCACAGCAACACAGTAC
>CAYVED010000031.1:0-19466 GCA_964449975.1 uncultured Muribaculaceae bacterium | reverse complement strand
CGGAGCAGTACTCTGCTCCGCAACAACCTGCAATACAGCAAACAACAGCAGCACAGCAACACAGTACACAATCTGCACGACAAGCCGAACAACCGGAGCAGTACTCTGCTCCGCAACAACCTGCAATACAGCAAACAACAGCAGCACAACAACACAGTACACAACAGCATACAGTACCGCCAATACAGCAATTTCAACAGCAGAAGCAACAAGTTGTACCTCAACAAATACAACCGCCTAAGCAGGCACAGCAATATGCAGCGACTCAGGCACAGCAACAAACATCCGCATCATACCATGCTCCGCAATATACACATCAACAAGGCTCACAATACGGACAGCAGCCTCCAGTTCCGCCTCTTCCCCCACCCGTTTACGCATCCCATGTACCTCAGGGAGTGCCTCAACCGGCATATCAGCCTGCAAACGGCAATACGGCCCCGCCTCCGGGCAGCCGTTACGAACCGATAAGCACAGGCGGATTTTTTGGTATTATATTATTACTGATGATCCCGGTTATCAATATAATATTATTAATTATCTGGGCTTGCGGAGGCTGTCGTAAAATAAATAAGCAGAACTTCGCAAAGGCCATGCTTTTGTGGATACTTATCGGGATTATATTAATGGTTATTCTGATGATTGTATCCAGTATTATATTCTCCGAAGCCGGAGGATTACAGGGGTTGAAAGATTCTTTCTTTGAAAAAGTAATGGAAAATACTCCGATTCCGGCTCTATAAGAATCAAGTACTAACAACCTAAATCATACGGAAATGAACTGGAGATAACCTTTTTTTCAAAAAAACCCATAAAAAGGCGATAAAATTTTAAACCTATGAAAAAGATTTTTACAGCACTTATGTGCATAACAGGTCTCTTGATAATAACGGCCTGCGGAGGCGGTTCGGGCTACAATAAAAGTACGGATACCGGTATCGGGACAAAAGTAAAAACCAAGGCAACAGGTAAAGTGCCAATAGCCGTGATGGAAACAATAAGCGTAGAAAAAGATAATATTTTGTCGAACAGGGAAGGGTTACTTCAAAAAACCGATACAATAGCAGGGTTTATACTGGTCAAACCCCAAGGTTCCGAAATTAAAGAGTGTTTGACCTTTACCGGTGAGGGAGAACTCAAAAATAGGCTATGCTCGTACATGGTCTGGTTTGTTTGCGGAGAGGATGATATATCTGCGGATTATTTTGACGGATACGCCCAGGCACTCTGGGAAAAGAGCAAGGCTGTAGCCGATGATGGTAAAGTATTCGAGACCTCGAAAGATCAGGAATGTTCCTCCGTGCTGGATGCACAGAGCAATTACAGCAAGGGCAGCAGCAAAGTGGGACACTGTTTCCGCTGGTACTATAATATAAAAGGAGTGAAGCGGAAAGTTGAAGTAGAACCGGAGTTTAACCGCAATAAGGCCGACGACCGTGTAGAGAACGGAATTAAAGTAGATGTAGAACGAATTTTGAAACCCTGAAAATTTTATCCGGATAAAAAAATAGAAATAATTAACCAGCTAAGAAACTGTTTTAATTTGTTACCGAAATTATTTTAAGGATATTTTTCATCTGTTTTAAACTGCTTCCTGCGGCCAATAGCGGGGCCTGTTTCACAAGGTAAGCAGATGAACCGAACATGAACTTTTTTAATTATGAATTCTACCCGAGGCAATGATTAAAACAAGTTTATGAGAGAGCGAAGCGGCTACTATCGTGCTGAAATTTTTTTATAATTTGAGGCGGATGCCTTAAAAAAAAATTAAACGTATGAAAAGAGAACTGATAAAGAATGAGATTAATAAATTAAAAACAGTTTCTAAACAAATAAATTAATAACCAATTAAAAAGGAGCAATTATGGCATACTGTAGCAAATGCGGAACTCAAATGGCGGAAAACGTAAAATTCTGCCCTTCATGTGGAACATCTTCGGCTGCGCCGGCAACCGGACCGCAAAATGAAAATCCACAACAGAATAATCCGGAAGGAGCACAAACAAAGGAAAATAATATCGGCGAAAAAATCTCACAAATTAACAATACTGCCGATACTACATCTCAGTTCGACAAGGCTGATATAGAACAGAATAAAACAATGTGCATACTGGCTTATCTGGGCATTCTGGTATTGATACCTATGTTCGTCTCTCCTGCAAAAGATTCCAGATTTGTCCGCTTCCATGTAAACCAGGGTATCATATTGCTCATTGCGTGCATAGGGTGGGTAATCGTGGATAGCGTTATTATGGCCCTGCTTAGGGCAGTCCTGTGGAGCGGGCTGAGTGCATGGAGATTCTATACCACATTCGGAACTATACTGAATCTGGTGTATATACTATTCACAATACTGGCTATCATAGGCATTATAAATGCCCTTAACGGAAAGGCAAAGGAACTGCCTGTTATCGGGAAATATAAAATAATCAAATAGATATGACTGCAAAAGAGGTTTTCTTTAGAACTTTGTCATTCGGCTGGATCAAATTGGGATTGGGGTTGCTTAATATCCTGATTGCGGTATTGCTTTTCGCCGCCCTTATGGGACTGTCCTTATTGTTTGCCAACGAGAACGTAACTGTTATAATGTTTCTCATCTGGCTGGGACTGGTGGGTATAGTGAACTTTTTCCTGAACCACTATATCGGTTATCTGGTGAAAGCAGGGCATGTCGCGGTAATTACAATGGCATTTAAGAACGGAACGGTTCCCCATAATCCCGTAACACTGGGAAAAGATATGGTTAAAAAGCGTTTCGGAACTTCCAATGTCTATTTTGCACTGGATAAACTGGTAGCAGGCTCGGTGAAACAGTTGCAAAGGATGCTCGGAAGGATCACCGACGGTCTGCTGGGAGCAATTCCGGGGATGGATGGTGTAAAGAAACTTACAAATATGTTCCTGGATATTTCGCTCGGGTATATAGATGAATGTTGCCTGGGATATACTTTCTATCATCCCGACGAGAATCCATATAAAAGCGCTGCCGACGGCGTGGTAATTTATGCGCAGAACTGGAAGAGACTGCTTAAAGACGGCGCAAAAACCACGCTGGTGGTGGTTCTCTCTTTCATTGCGGTGACAGTGGTGGCCTTTCTTCTTTTCGGAGGGCTTTTCCGGTTATTCGGTTGGAGCGGCTTTGTAGCTTTCGTTATCTCGCTGTTTTTTGCCTATACGGTAAAGTATGCTTTTATAGATAGTTGGATTCTGGTAAAAATGATGAGCAGCTATATGCAGGTTGCTCCCACTACGCAAATCACTTTCGATCTGTACGGAAAATTAAGCGGGTTGTCGGCGAAGTTCAAAGAACTCCTGAAAAAAGGCGGAAACGAAACGTCTACGGCGGAGAATCAGCAACAGGAATATTATTCTCAGGAGCCTTATGGGAGCGCAACCGGAGATACTTCTACTGCATCGTCGCCGGAATACACTTCTCATAAAACCTGCGGCTCCCAAAACGGATACACGCCGTCGCCGGCAGAAGAACCGGCAGGAAATGTAACGAGCGTACAAACGAAATTCTGCCATAATTGCGGAACACGGCTGGAGACGAACCCCGCTTTCTGCGGAGCCTGCGGCACAAAACTATAATTTTTAATGCTTCGCATTTTTGGGTAAATACAATATAATCAACATATTAACCTTAAACATTATATCCCGTATATGATTTTTACAGATTTTATTCATTGATTGTCAATTAACTACCCAAAAATGCGAAGCATTAAAAATTAATTATTACTTTTGGGTATTATTTAATAAAATATGTTACCCTGTACAACCGTTGATTTTACTTTACCCCTGGCAGATCCGATATTGAAGTTTCTCTTAATATTACTTATAATACTGGCTGCCCCTCTTATCCTTAACAAGTTGCGCGTACCGCACCTGTTAGGGTTGATCATTGCCGGGGCAGTAATAGGACCTCACGGATTCAATCTCGTACTGCGCGACAGCAGCATAATACTGTCGGGAACGGCTGGATTGCTCTATATAATGTTTCTTGCCGGACTCGAAATAGACATAGGAGATTTCAAAAAGAACAGCGTAAAGAGCCTTGTATTCGGAATGTATACTTTCTGTATCCCGATGATTATAGGTACGGTAGTAGGATACTGGGTATTGAAACTCAGTATAGAGTCCTCGGTATTATTGGCAAGTATGTTTGCCTCCCACACATTAATAGCATATCCCATAATAAGCAGGCTGGGTATAAGTAAAGACCCCGCCGTAACCATAACGGTAGGCGGTACGATGATAACAGACGTACTCGCCCTTCTGGTACTTGCAATTATAGTAGGAATGGTTACCGGAAATACTGATTCCGCTTTCTGGTGGACAATGGGAGTCTCTGTGGTTTTTGTAGCGGCATTCATATTAGTCGTGCTGCCCTATATATGCCGGTGGTTTTTCAAGAACGTACAGGACAGCATCTCGCAATATATCTTTGTACTTTCAATAGTATTTCTGGGCGCTTTCCTTGCCGAACTTGCAGGAATGGAAGGTATCATAGGTTCTTTCCTGGTAGGATTATCGCTCAGCAGGCTTATCCCAAATACATCCCCGCTTATGAACAGGATAGAATTTGTGGGAAACTCAATATTCATTCCGTTTTTCCTGATAAGCGTAGGTATGCTGATAAATTACAAGGCTTTTTTTACCAGCTTCGAAACAATAAAAGTGGGAATTATAATGATAATAGTAGCCACATTGGCAAAATACGCCGCCGCATGGGCCACCCAAAAGAGTTTCAGGCTCTCTTTAGACCAAAAAAGAGTAATATTCGGATTAAGCAATGCCCAGGCTGCCGCGACATTGGCTGCCGTAATGGTAGGATATAACGTAATCACAGGTACAACTCCCGACGGCGAACCTATAAGGCTACTTAATGAAAGCATACTTAACGGAACCATACTTATGATATTGGTAACATGCACAATGGCATCATTTTCAACACAAAAGGGGGCACATAACATTGCTGCCGGCATGTTGTCGGGAAACAATGATACTCCGCCGGAAAAACAAACGGCCGAACATATTCTTATTGCCGCCGGAAATGAAGAAACCGCTGAAGAACTGGTGCAATTAAGCCTTGCTATCAAGAATAAAAAAAGCAAACAACTGTTCGCCTTAAAAGTTATCGACAACAGGGACGCCGACGATAACCGGCAGAAATCCGCAGAAAGATTGCTGCAGAAAATCACGCACACGGCGGCAGGCGCTGAAACCTCAATGAAAGAGATATTACGTTATGACCTTAATATATCCAACGCCGTCACAAGCGTAATCCTTGAAAACAGCATCACCGATATTGTAATAGGAATACAAAAAGAAAAATCTTTTCCTTTATACCTCTTTAAGGGAGGCAGTGCAGACGATATTCTGCTAAACAGCAACGTAAATATTTTCATAAGCAAGGCCGTACAACCCTTGTCCACAATAAAAAGACATATAGCAGTAATACCCGAACAGGCGGAAAAGGAGATAGGATTTGCATCGGTAGTAGATAAACTGTCTAATGTAGCGCGTAATACCGGCTCCAAACTCATATTTTACAGTTCGGCCGATACCATTTCTGCAGTTAAAGATTTACTATCAAAAACCGGCCCTGATACGGCATATCACGAATTCACCGAATGGGACGATTTCCTTATAATATTCAGGGATATTAAGAAAGATGATAATCTGTGGGTTATGTTAAGCCGTAAAAACGGATTCTCATACAACAATACCATGCAGCATATCCCAAAATACCTGAACAAATATTTTAAAGACAATAACTTCGTACTCTCCTATCCGTCACAGGCTTCCGCCGGAGACGGAATAAGCTTTTTAATGCCTCGCATTTCTTAGCAGTTAACTGGTAATCAGCACTTAAGCCATCCAAGAAACACGAATAACATATAAGGTTTAAAGTTAATGAGTTGATTATGTTACATTTACTCAGAAATGCGAAGCATTATTTTTCGGTATCGTGAACCAGAATACCGAACCCCTTCCCTCTTCGGACTCCACATCAATACTGCCGCCCAAACGGTTCACAATCATCATACATATCGAAAGTCCCAGTCCCGTCCCCTGTGCAAAACTATTCAGTTTCACAAAACGTTCGAATACGGCGCTCCTTTTTTCATCCGATATACCCATACCTGTATCCTCTACATATATTTTTATATCATTCTCCCGTTCCTTAAAGCCCAACTTTATATAACCTGAACAGGTAAACTTCAGGGAATTAGTCATAAAATTAGAAATCACCTGGGCTATCCTGTTCTTATCGGAAATCAAACAATATTCCTCAGCCGGCACGTCCTTAATCAGCTCCAAGCCTTTAGCGCTACATTGCGGAAGGAATATCTGATATATTTCCTCTATAACCTTAGACATGTACACCTGTTCCATGTGGAATTCCAGAGTACCGGCTTCTATCTTGGATAAATCCAGAATATCATTTATCAGTTGAAGCAGTTGCTTATTATTAGCCTCTATAATTTTTACGAACTCCTTTTTTTCATCATGATCCTCCAGGTCGGCAAGCAACTCCGAGAATCCCACTATCGCATTCAGCGGAGTTCTTATCTCGTGGCTCATATTCGCAAGGAACTGCGATTTTAATTTATCCGCATTCTCCGCAGCCTCTTTCGCAGCATATAACTCTACATTAATCTTTTCACGCAAAGTAACATCCTCTATCCTCAGTACGAATCCTATATACTCTTCCCCTCTGCTGAAAACAGGAATATACGACAAAGAAAATACCCGCTTGCCCATCCGTTCTATGATCTCCGTTTTTACCGTGCTCTCTCCTGTTTTAAATTTGAGTGCAGGACAATTTTTACACATAAACTTGCCGTCATGCTTAGAATCATAACACTTGGCTCCTACTTTAAGAAATGTCCATGACTCCATTCCCTCCGTAACGGAACAATTTTCCCAAAGGACTTTAAAATTCTTGTCTATAAAAAGTAACCCCACCCCTATATTATTTAGGATAAGCCTGTTATTATCTTCAGACATTGTAAGGGACATATTCAGTTTCCTGGTTTTATAAAGGAAATAAGATACCATTATAAAGGCTACTATAAGAACCGACAGCGTGGTAATAATCAGATAGATCAGCTTAGGATATTTATCCATAATAGATTTATCGTCATTAATCACCACTCCGCTTCGTGCAATAGATTCGTCCAGGTTGAATTCCCTCACCTTTTTTATATCATACTTGGCTATATTGGGAATAAAATCAAAAACGCAATAGTTCGGGCTATTATTCTCAAGTACTTTCTTTAACCTCAAGGCCAGGTTTTTACCCTGATTGCGGTAATCCGGAACAACTCCTCCTATAGCCCAGTCTCCAAGCCCTATCGTAGAAAGCGAAAATGCCGGGAGCTCCCTATTCGCATTCATCATGGTATATAGAGACGAAGAAAGAAAATAACTCTCTTTCCTATCTACCCTCCACGTCCCCAGAAACAGCACCGTATTGGAAGCATCCAGCGCCGAAATACGATGTATTATCTCAGAAATATCATAACTGCGGCCATCCAGCAATATCAACTCTACCCCCTTATCCTTAGCCAGTTCCGCCTTTACATGCGCCTGGAGTACAACTCCGCCGAAAGTATTATCGGTAAGCAGGGCTATCTTCTTCAAATCCGGGAAAAACCGCTTTGCCATTTTCAGATTCTCCGATATATTATACTTATAGGCAATTCCCGATATTATATTCTTCCTTTTATACAAATCGGACAGGTAAAACGGAGCCGGCGCCCAGGTATCCAGTTCCATATCTTTACCGGGAAGGATAAGGCCGTTGCTGCTCGCCATTCCTACTACAACCGGAACATTCTCCACATCGTCAATATCCTGGGAAAGATACGAAGCCCATGACTCCTGCCCCAACAATACCAGGGCATCCAGATTCAATACCCCGTCACCGTTCCTGTATTTCGATATTATCGAGGCGAACCTTGACTTCCACATCTTCGCTTCAGAAAAATTCTTGCAATTCATATTCTCTATAATTATGGGATTTTTTATTCCCATAGAATCGCATGCATACTGGAGTGCCTGGATATTATTGGCGGTAGAACTCGTTTCAGGATTGTATGAACTTATTATCAGGATAGGTTTTTCATCATCAAAGGCATAGAGACTTCCTGCAACTACTGAAATAAAATTAATAATTACTATTATCCCGACAATTAATTTTTTCACCAAGAACGCCATATTTTCCGGATTTATTATAAAAAAATTATAAGTTACACAAATGTATAATAATTTTATCAATTTAGTACATGAACTTTTTTTATATAAAGATTAAACCTTGACCGCCTGCAAACGTCAAAGTATCGTTAAAACATTTCATATTCCTAAATATTATATCTTTATGAGAAAATGGGTAAAGATTTCCCTATATATATGCATTCCTTTATTATTCGCAGCGGCAATCTATCTATATAAACAAACAGGCAGGCCGGATATGAATACTGTTGCGGCGGTTTTAACTCCCCGGAAAGAACAGGCGGCGAATCCCGGCAGAAGCAAACTTCCCATAACAGTATATGTTGCAGACCGGGGAATCGTAAAAGACGGAATAAGAGTAATAGGTTCGCTTCTGCCGAATGAAGTTGTGAACATAGCTAGCGAACTTGCCGGAAAGGTGGAACGGATAAATTTTACGGAAGGAGAATTCGTTCAGGCAGGCACGGTACTGGTAAAGCTCAACGACGACGAATTGCAGGTACAGCTTGCCAGGGCGGAATATCAGATGAAACTAACCCGTGAGAAACTGCAAAGGCAAAAAATATTACTTGATAAAGAGGCTGTAAGCAGGGAAGATTACGACCAGGTGCAAACGGAGTTCAATGTACTCACACAAGATATAGCCCAGATAAAGGTAAAAATAGACAAAACGGAAATAAAGGCTCCTTTTAACGGAATCATAGGACTCCGCGATATAAGTTTGGGAGCATATCTGCAACCAGGATCAAAAATAGCATCCCTGGTAGATATAGCAAAACTGAAACTGGAATTTGCAATAAACGAGAAATACGTCACTAACAATCTTATAGGCAAAGATGCGGAATTCAGCGTGGAGGGGGTGAGCAAAACATTCAGGGCGACAGTATATGCCGCAGAACCCAGTCTGGATACAAAGACCCATACCATGCTGTTAAGAGCAATGTTCAATAATACCGGAAACAAACTCAAACCGGGGATGAGCGCAAAAGTGCTGTTCTCTTCAAGCAAACGCGATGAATCCATTCTCATACCTAACGAAGCTATTGTTCAGAGTGCAAAAGGACGTACAGTATGGGTAAAAAAAGAAGGTAAAGCAATTTCGGTTCCGGTAAATATAGGGATCAGAACAGAAGATATGATAGAGATACGCCGCGGACTAGAACAGGGCGACAGTATTATTATTACCGGCTTAATGCAATTAAGGGAGAATCTCCCGGTTACCGCAACTAACTAAAAAACGGAAGGGAAAAATGAGTTTATCCACAACAAGTATAAACAGACCGGTACTTGCAACCGTAATGAACCTGCTGATCATTATTTTCGGGGCAATAGGTTATATGTCGCTGGGGGTACGGGATTATCCCAGCGTAGATAACCCCGTAATATCGGTAAGATGTTCTTTTCCCGGCGCCAACGCCGACGTTATAGAGACGCAGATAACCGAGCCTCTTGAAGCCGCCGTAAACGGCATACCGGGGATCAGGGCTATCCAGTCTACAAGCCGGGACGGAAGCAGTTCGATAAATATAGAATTCAATCTGGAAGTGGACCTCGAAACCGCAGCTAACGACGTAAGGGACAAAGTATCGGGAGCATTAAGAAGATTACCGCAGGATGCAGATCCTCCCGTGGTGTCAAAATCGGATGCCGATGCCCAGCCCATATTCTCCGTCACATTACAAAGCAATTCCAGGAGTATAATAGATTTGAGCGAATGGGCCGAGGTTAATTTCAAAGAAAGACTCCAGACCATAAACGGAGTGAGCAGCGTATCCGTATGGGGTTCCAAAAGATTCTCCGTAAGGATGAGAATGGATCCTTTGCTGCTGGCAGCCTACGGAATAACCCCGCTGGACGTGAGAAATGCGGTAACAAGGGCGAACGTGGAACTTCCCAGCGGAAGCGTGGAAGGTTCTTCAATGGAACTTACGGTAAGAACATTGGGAAGGCTTATGACCATTGAAGATTTCAATAATCTGATAATATTAAAAAACGAGGGAAGAATAGTAAGGTTCAGTGATATAGGTATAGCGGAGGCGGATGCCGAAAATACCCGTACTATCCTTAAACGAAACGGAGTGCCTATGGTATCCTGTGTGTTGATTCCCCAGCCCGGAGCAAATTATATAGATATTGTAGACGAGGCCGAAAAAGTTATCGAAGACCTCAAACGCAATATTCCGCAGGATATAGAAGTAGGAACGGGATTCGATAATACCATTTTCATACGGGACTCCATATCTGAAGTAAAAAGCACTATTTTCCAAGCCTTTATACTCGTAATCCTTATCATATTCCTGTTTTTAAGAAACAGCCGTACAACCATTATCCCCATAGTGACGATACCCATATCGCTTATAGGGGCTTTCTTTATAATGTACATAAGCGGATTTTCCATTAATATCCTTACATTACTGGCGGTAGTGCTGGCCATAGGTTTGGTGGTAGACGATGCCATTGTGGTAATGGAAAATATCTACACCAAGATAGAAGCCGGAATGAATCCCAAAAAAGCCGCAATAGAAGGATCAAAAGAGATTTTCTTTGCCGTAATAGCGACAACCATTACGCTGGTCGCGGTATTTTTCCCTATCGTGTTCCTGCAGGGAGTTACGGGAAGGCTTTTCAGGGAGTTTTCAATAGTAATATCGGGAGCAGTAATAATATCCAGTTTCGTAGCCCTCACCTTTATCCCGATGATTTCTTCCAAACTTCTGAAAAAAGAGAGTTCCCAGGGATGGTTTTACAAAAAGACGGAACCTTTTTTCAACCGGCTCAACAATTTATACGAAAGATCTTTAAAAGCCTTCATGAAAATAAGGTGGGCCGCAATAATCTTCCTTGTGGTATCTTTGGCCGGCATAATATGGCTATGGAGCACCATCCCGGCAGAAATGGCTCCTCTTGAAGACCGCTCTATGATCTCCATTTCCTCTACCGCACAGGAAGGGGCCACATTCAGTTATATGCACGATTATACCAATACTCTGGCGGAACTTATAGATGAAAACGTACCGGAACAGGAAAAAACCCTGCAAATGGTAGGCATGGGGGCGCGTAACAGGGCGAATTTCCAAATATCTCTGGTAAGGCCTCAGTTCCGGTACAGAACGCAACAGGAGATAGCCGACGAACTTACTCCTAAAGTAAGCCGGATGACCGGGGCGCGTTCATTCGTAACGCAGCAGCAAACTTTCGGGGGACGGCGCGGAGGTCTTCCCGTTCAATATGTCATACAGGCTAAAAACCTAGATTCCCTGCGCTCGGTAATTCCTAAATTCATGGCTGCAACGGCACAGAGTAAAGTATTCTCTAATTCGGATGTAAATCTCAAATTCACCAAACCGGAACTGAGCATCTCAATAGACAGGGACAAAGCCTCCGTCCTGGGCATCACAATACAAAATATAGCGCAGACCCTTCAACTCTCCATGAGCGAACAGCGCATAGGTTATTTTATAAGGAACGGAAAACAATACCAGATATTAAGCGAAATAGACCGCAGTCAGAGAAGTACCCCGAATGATCTCTCAAGCATCTATATCAGGAGCGACGGAGGAGAACTCATCCCTATGGATAATCTGGTAACCATGCGGGAGAGCAGTACCCCGCCCCAACTATACAGATACAACCGGTTCGTTTCGGCTACAGTTTCGGCAGGATTGGCAAAAGGATACACTCTGGGAGACGGAATAAAAGAGATGGACAGAATATCAGCCGAAATACTCGATATGAACAACTTCTCCACAACCCTCAGCGGCCAGTCGAAAGACTTTCTGGAAAGTACCGGAAGCCTTATGTTCGCATTCATGCTTGCATTGGTACTGATCTACCTCGTTCTCTCCGCCCAGTTCGAAAGTTTCCGCTCGCCTTTTATAATAATGCTTACCGTTCCGCTTGCAATGATAGGCGCCCTGATATGCCTTATGGCATACGGACAGACAATGAATATATTCAGCCAGATAGGACTTATCATGCTTATAGGCCTTGTCTCCAAAAACGGTATATTGATGGTGGAATTCGCAAACCAGAAAAGACTGCTTCTGGGACTCGACAAACAGACGGCCATAATAGATGCCAGCGTACAACGTTTCAGGCCTATACTTATGACAAGCCTCTCTACCATACTGGGCATACTCCCTATGGTATTCGCATCGGGAGCCGGAGCCGAAAGCCGCATATCGATGGGGGTATCCGTTGCGGGGGGACTGATATTCGCAACCTTCTTCACATTATATATAATTCCGGCAATGTACTCGTTCATATCCTCATCCGAAACAGCGGAAACAGAGACATATCCGGAAGATAAAAAAGTTACGACAGATAATTTATGAGAAAAAGATACAAAATATTCCTTTTTATCCCGATAATGTTTTGCGCTGTCGCCGGCCACGGACAATACCGGACGCAAAACATATCCTCCGATTCCGCAGTAACAGTGCAATCCCATGACACATTATCCGGAACTACGGCCGCATTACATTATTGCGAACAACTTACGTTGCAAAGTTGCATTGAAAATGCAATGAGGGGCAACTTCGATATTCTTATAGGAGAAAACGAAGTGGAAATAGCAAGAAATAATGTCACTTTAACCCCGTTTTTGCCGACAATAAACGCATCGGCAAAAAACACCCATAATATAAGCGGTTCAGGTACATACAATGCCCATGGAGAACGGGCAAACTCCAACAGCAATCTTATGAACTATTCGGCAGGGGCAAACCTTAGCTGGACGCTTTTCGACGGACTAAGAATGTTCGCCACCCGTTCTATACAGGAACAACTGCTTGCCGGGGGAGAACTCGCTTTCCGGGGAAAAGTAGAAAACCTCACAAAAAACATCTGTTCCCAATATTACCTTATAATAAGCCTCCAGAATCAGGAATCGCTCCTGGAACAACTTGTAGAGACTTCCAGGATAAGATATAACCAGGCATTGCTCCGGTACAATATAGGTAAGGATTCCGGACTGGAGTTCAAACAAGCGAAAATAGACCTTAACAGCGACTCTTCGAGCCTGCTAACGCAACGCGAAAATCTTAGCAACGCATATATAGAATTATACCGAATGATAAATATTCCGTTAAACTCAAAACATATAATCTCCGATACAATAGAAATGGGGGAACATCTATTGCTGGAACAATTACAGGAGGGGGCGCAATTAAACAATACATCCATCCTGAGGAGCAGAAAAGGGGAAAAGATAGCGGAACTGGATTTAAAAACAGCACAATCGGCCAGATACCCGAGCCTGAGTGCCGGAAGCGGTTATAACTACCAATATAACCAGTCCCCGCTGTACACGTCAAAATATAATGATGTAAGCGGATTCAACTGGGGACTAACATTATCCGTACCCGTTTTCAGCGGACTGGAAACAAACCGCAGAATAAAAAACGCCCGTATAGAACAGAACAGCGCCAGGCTTACGGTATTACAAACAGAACAAAACGTAATGGCTTCGCTGCTTCAGCTTTATAATACATATCTGAATAATGTGCAGCTTACCGCATTCGAAACCGAAAGCGCCGAGGTAGCCGCAATAAATCTCGAAGCAGCAACGGCCAGATACAAAATAGGCTCTATATCGGGAATACAATACCGCGATATACAGATAAGTTACCTTAACGCAGCCGACAGGAAATTAAAGGCCTTATACCAGGCCAAACTCTCCGAAATACAACTGCTGCTGCTTGCCGGAGACTTGTCGCTGCGCAGTTTCTATACGAAATAAATCCCGCAAGCCCTTTGTAGGACTTACGGGATTCATATCATTTGCGCTGGTTATAATCAATTACCAGCCGGGATTCTGAGGCAGCAGATTAGGATTCAATGTAATCTGTGTAGACGGGATAGGTTCCAGATAATGTTTCGGTTCCTCGAAAACACGATTATTTTTCAGAAGATTAAATGCCGAAAGATATTTACCGTCGGCCGACCAGAAGTTTCCGTCTATAATATCGGAATATTTCTTATCCTTATACAATTCCTCATCCTTGGTTGCCTGGTAGAATGCATCTATCGCATTCAGGCTGGCGCCCATATAACACTCCGGATTCTTCGTAAAATCTATCAGAGATCCCTGTTTCCAGCGCATAAGATCAAAATGACGGAATCCGTCGCACATCAGTTCGCTGCGACGCTCCCTGCGCAACTCCCATAACATATTGCTTATGCCGGCAGTATTCTTGGGATCATTCGTAATCATTACTCCGTCTACCGATACAATGCCTTTTCCGGCATAGGTCAGTTTAGGAAGTTTACCGTGCTTTACGCGAAGCTCATTTACCGATCTGTCCAGATCCGTCTGCGACATCGCTCCCGCTCCCATATCTTCCAGTTCGGCGCAAGCCTCGGCATAGTTCAGCAGAACCTCCGAATAACCGTAAACAGGCGCATCTGTAGTATTATTAGGGGCAAGCCATGTACTTGTACCGTAATCGTTCCAATCGACCAGTTTATCCGTCCAGTAACCGGTAGATGAATTAATTCCCTCTTTATAAGCATACCCTACCGGACACAACACCGCCGGATCTATTATTAAAGCCAATCTTGCATCGCGGTTTTTAAATACATCCTCTATCGTTGCATCGCTGAATTGCCCCATATAAACAGGCAGGCCGTTAGAGTTGGCGAAAGACTCGACAGCGCTTTTTGTCAGTCCCCATGTTTTGGAAGAAGAGTTGGACCAACCCTGCATTGCATGTGCATGAGTGACTTTACCGCCTTCGGCCGTATGGGAGTAAACTTTAAAAAGAATCATTTCGGTATTCCCGGCAAGGCTCTTTGAGATATAATTCTTGATATAATCGCCATGTACTGTATATTTACCGCCGCTGATTATTTTATCGGCAGCCGTTTTGGCCATATTATAGAAATATTTAGCATTTTCCGCATTACCGGCATGATATTTCTGCCATGCGCCTTCAAACAGGGCGGCACGGGCCAGTAATGCCCACGCACTCATATTATTTACCGTATTATCAGTGGTATATCTGCAATTATTCCCGGCAAATTCCAGATCCTCGCACACTTTTTTCATTACGGATACGCGCGGATCGCGTCCTTTACCGAGAGCTGCAGCATCGTCTATATCCATCTCCGTATCCACCCATACTATATCCCCGTACACGCGAACCAGCTCGAAATGTTTCATAGCGCGGAAAAAACGGGCCACTCCCCGCCAATGATCGGCGTTTGCATCCGCAAGACCGACTATCCTGTCTACACGGTTCAGAAGAGTGTTGGCCCGGCGTATCTCGGTATAAGAATTATTCCATGTGGACGAGGACGACGGTATACTCTGGGTAGGCTGTACATATCCGTCGGAGCAATAATCATCGGTCAGTCCGCTACTCAGATATTGTCCTCTCGACCATCCTTTACCGTAGCCCGAAAAATTATCATACAAAGACCAGGCGAAAGTTTCCAGAGACGCCTCCGACGTCCAGTTGGTAGCATCGGAGTTTTTATCCAGCGGCGTCCTGTCCAAATAACTATTACAACTTGTAAAGCCTGTCGTAAGGATCACAAGCATTATCATTATAGATATTTTATTTATAGATTTCATACGTTTAAAATTTTTTATGGCATCCGCCAAATTATAAAAATTTATTTAGAGCGATAATAACCGCTTTAATGATTAAAAAGTAATTTGAACTCCGAACGACCATGTACGGCAGAACGGCGTAGCACGGCCTGCATATCTTACATCTATTCCGCTAACCGTATTCCATCCTCCGGTCATTTCCGGATCCATCACCCCGTCTATTTTATCAAATGTCAGCAAATTCTCCGCACTAAAATAAATACGGGCTTTACTGACATATATCTTGCTGGTAATGTTATTCGGAAGGGTATAACCCACGGTCAGGTTTTTCAGACGCAGGTACGCGAGATTCGCCAGATATTTGCTCTGGGGATAGAAGTTGTTATTACCTGTATATGTACTGAATCCGTTTACCGTTGAACCGGACTGCCCTATATAAGGACGGGGGAATTTGGCTCCGGGATTTTCAGGAGTATAATAATCAAGCTGATCGCTGAAAACATTCATCTGCGCTCCTTCTGCATGAGGTATGAACAGGGACGATGTAGTCCACATGCTGCGTTTACCCACTCCCTGGAACAGAACTTCAAAGTCGATCCCTTTCCAGCCGAGGCCCAGACGCAAACTATACTCATAACGAGGCAGGGTATTACCTATACGTACCAGGTCGCCGTGATCGTCTATCGTACCTTTTCCCGTATTTATATTGCCGTCGCCGTCCAGATCCTGATATTTAACATCGCCTTCCCCGTAAACGAAAGCTCCTTTTTGAAGATTACCCTGATACTCGAAAATAGTTTTATTACCTTTTGCAGTATTAACTCCGTTTTTAACCTCGTCCGCCGTAAAATAACCGTCGGCAGTCTTGAATCCCCACACTTCGCCCAGTTCTTTGCCTTCGTAGTTGCCGGTAAGCAGTCCGGTAGAAGTGTTCCATTTGGTAATTTTGGATTTAGAATCTGACAAAGTCGCTGTGGCATAAACAAACAGGTCTTTGCTGAATGAATGGTTATAATTGATTTGTAATTCCCACCCTCTGGTATTCAGATCACCGCTGTTCTCTTTAGGGAGATTGGGGAAACCACCTATGGCGGGAACCGCATTACGCGGAACCAACATGCCTTTATTATTACGCTGATACCAGTCGAAACTGAAACTCAACTCGTTTTTAAAGAAGCTCATGTCCAAGCCAATATCAATAGTATTGATCTTTTCCCATGTCATAGACTGCCCTACAATGGAAGGCATCCCTACAGTACTTGCCAGAATCCCGCCGGATGTCACCCAACCTGCAGAATATGGAGATAACGTACCTATGAACGGATACCACGCAAGTGTCTTGTCATCAATATCCTGGTTACCTATGCTCCCGTAAGAGGCGCGTATTTTCATATTAGAGATCACCTTTTTAACGCTTTGCATAAAAGGCTCTTCGGAAATACGGTATCCCACCGATGCTGACGGGAAGAAAGCCCATTTCTCGCCTGCCTTAAATTGAGAGGAACCGTCATAACGGCCGTTCAGTTCCAGCAAATATTTACCTTTATAATCATAGTTGATACGGAGGAAAAAACCTGCGGTTGAACGATCTGCCAGAGATTCGTTTACCGTAGCCTCTTTTTTGCCGTTTGTCTGGTTCATAGTAGGAATATTTGGATTAATAACCCCCTTGGAATTGAGAAAATTACTATTATATCTCAAATCCTCGGCATTCATACCCAATTTAAATGCAAAATGATGATCGTTCTTAATTTTCAGAAGATAATCGAAATATGCGTTATAGGTATTGCTTATCTTTTTCACCCACGTATTTTCAAGATAGTCCACAGTAGTATATGCGAGTTTCGGCGAATATGCTCCCCACCAGTTGGCGACATACTGCGGCTGCGCTATGGTTTTATTAAGATAGTTGTGGCTTCCGCGGGTGTAGTCGCCGTAGAAAGTAATATCTTTTGTAAGGTTTGCTTTCATATTAACGCTCAGGCGAAGTAATTCGTCCTTGGAATTTGCCGTAGGTGCATACGCTACGAACCCGTTACCGTGACGGAAATACAACCCTGCCCCGGATTTTGTCTTCTCATTCAGATAAGTATCGGTTTCTTTATTATATGCACCGTCCGATATTCCGTAAGGGAAAAATGTCGGGAAACGCATATTATAATAATACAGGCCGCCCGAACTATCGCTTTTACTGTATCCGAAAGGATATTCCTGATATTTTTCAGTGTACATTACCTTTGTACCGATATTAAGCCACTTGGTAAGTTGGGTATTAGTGGAAATATTTGCATTTATACGTTGAGTATACTGGGACTGGGCCATTTTCATCAATCCGTCGGTTTTATTATATCCGGCGGCGATATTATAATTCGTCTTACCGGAATTACCCGCTACCGACAAATTGTGCGTCTGCTGGAAAGCGTTGCTTTTCAACAATTCCTTGTTAGGATCCCATACGCGGTAAAATTGCGCCGTCCCCGCAGCATTATATGTATAATCGCGGCCGTAAACCATCAGTTGTCCCAGATCCTGTCCGTTATATTTATCCAACCATTTAGTTATAGGATCTATAAGATCTTTATAATACATACCGAAAGCCTCTATATCGGTTCCGTCTGTATTCTTCTGCGCCAGTATTCCCTCTTTCAACTGGTCTATAACATTATAACCCGTACAATATTTAGGCAGATTTATAGGCTGGCTCCATGAGAAGTTATTTGAATATCTTATCACGAAACGGTCTTTTAGATTGCTGCCGTCCTTTGAAGTAATAAGTACCACTCCATAAGCTGCACGCGATCCGTAGATGGAAGAAGACGCGGCATCTTTTAAGACGGACATATTGGCAATATTATCGGGATTGATAAAGGATAAATCCTCTATCTCGACACCATCAAGAAGTATAAGCGGTTTATTGCTTCCGTTTATGGAACCGGAACCGCGCACCTTGATAGTAGGAGTACCGCCCTGGTCATTAGTAGTATAAACTATAGAGAGGCCCGGAACGACACCCTGCAGGCCTTTACTTACCTCAACGATAGGCCGACTGCCGAATGTCTTGTCTACGTCAACGGAAGATACCGCTCCGGTAAGGTTTTCTTTCTTCTGCGTACCGAAACCTACCACCACCACATCACTGAGCAACACTGCATCTTCCGTCATCTCCACATTAACGACGGTTCGGTTATTTACCGCCACTTCCGCATCTTTGTATCCCATAGATGAGAAAACAAGAACGGCATTGCCGGGCGCTTTGATCTGGTATTTACCGTTAACATCCGTGGAAGTTCCGGTTTGCGTTCCTTTTATAAGAATATAAACACCCACCACCGGCTCACCCGTCTTATCTTGAACAGTACCGGTTATATTCAGATTCTGAGCTAATAAAGCTCCCGTAGATAAAACTACGGTTGACAAAGCCGTTATCGCTAACTTCAGCGACCGGCTTAAAATTCGTTGAATGAACATAAAGCAAAAATTAGGTTAATAAAATATGTTATATAGCTTAGGTCATACACTATGTTTTAGTGTAATATTTAAACGTTCGTTTAAATAGACTAATGATCTTCCGGATACACTATTGATTATAACCCATATATTGGATGTGGTTTTATGCCGGGCGCGATGCCTATTTTGGGAACATAAAGAGTCTCTTTTTCGTTTGCAA
>CAYVED010000030.1:0-27104 GCA_964449975.1 uncultured Muribaculaceae bacterium | reverse complement strand
ATAATCTTTATATAACCGGAGAATAATCTTTTTATAATCGAAAAATAATCAGGGGAATTAATTAATTACATATTAACATTTTGTTGATAATTATATTTAATATCTCTTTGCTTGAAAACTGGCTTGTAAGTATTATTTCAGATTATTTTTATTATCTTGCATGACGAAATATCAATCTGCCTATATATACGAATTATGAGACGAAATTATAAATCCGCATTATTCGCAACAGCATTGGCTTTAATAGCTTTATTTATTTCTCAATTTATATGGAGACAAAGTGCTAGTAAGCAAACAGCTATTGAACAAAAGATCTTATTTCAATCATGTTTTAACCAATCAGTATCTGCTCTTGTAAATGAATTTATGGGAAAAGATGCTACTGACTCACCCTATAAGATTGTACCGATAAATGAGGAAAACGGCACGAATAATATTACTCCGGAAGAAAAAGAAAACGCAATTGATGCCGGACATACTACGGATGGAAAAAATGTATCTATTATGATAGAAAATGCTTTATTAGTAATGGCTATAAGGGATGGTGTTTTTCACATATCCAGATTAGATACGCTGATAGCATCTTGTTTGAATGAAAAGGGAAAAGTTATATCTTCCAATATAAAACTACAAAACTTAAGAGATGATAAGATACTTGATAAAGTAGACAGGAAACACGTTTTATCAAATAGTTCATTTTTTGTAAAAACATATACAGCCGAAAGAAAAATAGAAATACCGTCAAATACCTATCTCATCAAAGCTGAATACAAAATAAAACAACCCGGATATTTGCAGAAAATGAGTATTGCCACAATATTTTCGCTTATTGCGTCTATCGTTACTATCTCGGTATTATTTTACCTGCTTCTTATTTTACGGCGCAAACATCAGGAGGTATCGAATATGGAACGCTCGTTTCACGGCGCAATACACGATTTGAAGTCTCCTTTGGCTTTTGTCTACTTTACGCTTTCTGCCTTGGAAGAGAAAGAAACGGATATGACAAAAAAAACAGCCCTTATAGTAATGGGAGACAGAACCAACTACCTGACTAATAAAATAATGCGCCTGCTTAAATCAGGACAGAACCTGCAAAAAATATCGGAAGACGAAAAACAGAATGTTTTTCTGTGTGACGAATTAGAACAAATTGAAGTCGAAATAAAAACAATGTTTCCCGGAAAAGCGATAGAATTTGAAAATGACGTCGTACCTGATTTATATTTGTGCGGAATACCGGATTTGCTGGAAGCCGTTCTACGTATTTTAATAGAGAATGCCGTTAAATATAACTCCAACCATCCTTTTGTGAAAATAAAAGCTACAAGAGATGAAAATAATGTTAAGATTGAAGTCATCGATAATGGCATAGGAATGTCCAAACAACAAATAAAACATCTTTTTAAGCCTTACTATACCTCTGACAATAAAAATGGTACAGGCATAGGACTATATTACGCAAAACGTATTATTATTGCACACGGAGGAAGAATCTCCGCGGATAGTACTCCTGGCAAAGGCTCTACATTTACGATTAATTTTCCACAAAAAAATAATATATAATGAATGCAATAGCAACTCAAAAAATAAAGGTATTACTCGTAGATGACGATACTATCCTTGGCAATGGCATTATCGCAGAACTAAATGAAAGAGGATTTGAAACAACTTATCTGAGCGCCGTATACGGTGTGTCTGAAGCCATACAACAATTTAAGCCCGACATACTGGTTTTCGATGTGGAAATTGGAAAAGAAAACGGCATTGCAATGGCTGAAAACCTATTTAAAGGCTCTCCGTTATTGCCCATTATCTTTATTTCTTCACACCATGAAGATGAAATAAAAGAAGCCGGACTTTCTGCGGGAGCAGTTGCATATTTGGATAAGCCGTTTTCTATTAAATTATTAGTCGCCCATATCGACCGTTTTGTGCGAATGACTAAAAACTCTTCCGGCACTTTTTCTAATATTATACCGGTAAGCTCCATGCAGCTCGATACAAAAAACAGAGCTTTGATTTTAAATGACGGCTCCATTGTGGATTTACGCTCAATGGAATTCAATATATTGAGAGAACTGGTTGTTAATATTAATAAAATCGTATCGCGCGAAAATATATACTTTGCTATATGGGAGAACCAGACAGCATATTATAACGAACAAAGTTTGAATAACTATATTCGCCGTTTGCGTAATATTCTGGAACATGACAATAAGGTTGAAATCATTCTACACAGAGGATTAGGATATAAACTTAAAATAAAAACTTTTTGAAAAGTCGGGTGCAGGTAATATTGTGGAAGTTGTCAACTTGGCTGTAAATCACAAAGTAATATACTGTAAATTTATGAGACCAGCGACTAAATACCTATTAATCAACAGGTAAAATCTCCCACTGTGTTATAAACCACACCGATAATACTCTAGGAACAAAAAGCCTGCAGAATTTTTACCGTATTACAATGGATTGAATGATTAAGTGCAACGCCTTCCGTCATATTAAAGAAACCGCTTATACTTAAAAACATTATAATCGCAACAAATATAATAGAAATAATCGTAATCCATTTCTTTCCCGATTTATACCAGAATGATATAATCCCGGAAAAAAGCAAGGTATATAATAACGCTTCCGGTATCCCTATCAGATGATACCGTAATGGAAACACAGTATAAATATACCCGTCGAAAGAGCCTGGAGCAGGCCCTATGGTAGAAATAAAAGATAATCCCAGAATAAGAACGGTTAATTTTATAAACCCGTCCTTTTCAAAAATGAATCTCCTTACCGGAATCAATACCAGAGCTATTATCATGCCGCGGAAAATCTGCAGGGACGGCCCCAGCATTATCCAGGGCGATTCTACCGGTTTCATCAGGGAAGAAAGCGGTTCGGTTAAAAATTCACTCCGGTAATCCATTATGAAAAGAGCGAAGACTCCTGCAATAAAATAAGCTATGACATGAGCGGAACATACTCTCCAGATAAAATTTCCTGCCGCCCTGCCGTTTCTAAATTCTTTCATTTTTATTTCCTCCTTTTTAATTATAAATTCATACGCAAAATAAAAAGAGAAGAATCCGGCAGACAAAAGAATTTTGCAGAGTTGTTATTTTATAAGGCTGAACCGGGATACCGGGTATCCGGAAAGCGTCCGGATGCTCCCCTGCTTCTTTTTATCATACCATCACATCCTGCGGATATGATCCGGTAATATAAACTTCACCCGGCCGCATCCGGACGCTTTCTTACAGGATTCACCTGCCGTCCGTACATACCCTTTTACCCGCCTTTTTTACAGTTCTACGGCAGAAAGTTCTGCAAATGCTTTCTGATAATCCCGCTCGGCTCCCAAAGTCTGATTTACGGTATTATAATACAATCCTATTTCGACAATATAATCCAGTAACGAGATCTGCCCCGCATCAAGCGCTTTTTTAAGCAGTACGCTGTTATTTGAGTCGGACAGCGCCTTACGGTATGTCTCCGCCGCCGCTTTCAACCCCGTGACACGTTGGTAAAGAATTTCAAGATTACTGTAAAACTGTTGCTTATTGTCAGCCTCGCGGGATTGAGCCGCCCTGACTGCCGCTTTAGCCTGTTTTACCCTGTTCTTATTCTCCCACAAAGGAATAGATACGCCCAGGGATATTCCCTGATAACGCTGTCCTACCACTTTTTCGCTCATATATCCTGCGGAAAATACAGGCAGTCCCATAGCCTTGCTTAAAGACACCTGCTTTTTACTCACTTCTACCTCCTGCCTTACATAGGCCAGAAGCGGATTCTTCTCCTCCGCCGTCACATACCACTCCCCGAAATCAAGCGGTAATTGGATCTGCTGATACCCATAGTCATTTACAAGTATATATTCTCCCCCGTTGAGTCTTTTGAGTTGAGACAAAAGAGCATTTCGCTCGGTTTCTATACGCGATATTTCCCCTCTTACAGAGGAAAGATTTAATTGAGCATTATTATACTCAAGTATATTGGCATCCCCGTTATCCAATCGTTCTTTATAACCTGCCGCGATTGTTTCTATATGCTCCAGCCTTATTTCGAGTTCGCGTTTTAACGCATTATAATAGATCAGTTCAATAATATAGAGCTTTGCTTCGAGCAATATCTTCATTCTGTCCGAACGGTATTGCCACTCTATCATATTATTCTGTCCGTTAGCCACTTTACTTTTAAGACCAGAGATCGTAGGAATATCAAAAGATTGCGAAATGCTGATGTCCGTACGGGTCCCCGTATTGGAGGGATTTCCCCAGAGGTAATTGAAACCTACCTCCGGATTTGCAAGAAATATCCCCGTCCTGTTCCCCAGTTTCTGCGCATCGGAACTCTCTCTCAGCGCCTTGAGAGTGGTATTATTCTGTTCTATGGAACTTAAAGCACTCTCTATATTATTTTGGGCAAAAAGCGAAATGCTCGCCGTTATTGCCATGATGCTTAATATTATTCGGTTCATACGTTTAAAATTTTTTCTATTCATCTATCTTGTCGTCCGTAATTACTTCCTCTACTATCTTCCTATTGGTAAGAATATACATTATAGGAATAATAAATCCGTTAAGCAGCGTAGAGGTAAGCAGTCCTCCGAGGATTACTTTCGCCATCGGGCTTTGTATCTCATTACCCGGCAAATCTCCGCCTATTGCAAGCGGAATAAGGGCCAGACCCGAAGTAAGTGCAGTCATCAATATGGGATTCAGACGATCCGCCGATCCCAGCATAACACTTTCGCGTACCGAAAACCCCTCGTCCTGTAAATCATTATAACGCGAAATAAGCAACATCCCGTTCCTTGTGGCAATACCGAACAGTGAAATAAATCCGATTATAGCCGGTATGCTGACAACTCCGCCGGTAAAAAACAACACCATAATACCGCCTATCAGAGCAAGAGGAAGATTGAGTAATATTACCGCAGACTGGGTAACGCTCCTGAACTGATTGAACAGCAGCAGGAATATTACCAAAACCGAAAATATAGAAGTAATCAGTAATATCCGAGATGCAGCCTGCTCGCTCTCGAACTGCCCGCCGTATTCAATATGATAACCTTGAGGCAGCTCTATTTGTTCATCTACAATCTTCTGTATATCGGTTACCACGCCTCTCAAATCGCGTCCGGCCACATTTGCAGAAATAACAACCTTGCGTGCTACATTTTCCCTGTTTATAGTATTAGGCCCCATAGAAGAAGTGATTTCCGCAATATTGCCCAGAGGAACTTTCCGCCCTTTCGCATCTACGATCAGGTTCCTTATCCTTTCGGAATCGGATCTGCTGCCGTCATTCACTTTCAATGTAAGGTCGAAAGATTTGTTCCCTTCATATACCTGCGATACCACCTCGCCCGCAAGCATTACATTGACAATCTCCGCAAACTCAGGTAAAGAGATACCGTATTTAGCCAGAACCTCGCGTTTAGGCTCTATCCTGAGCTGAGGCCGTTCCACCTGCTGCTCAACATTAAGATCCGCAATACCTTTTATCCCTCCTACAGCAGCTTTTATCTGATTTCCGAGCGAAAACATTTTATTTAAATCCGTACCGAAAAGTTTAATGGCAATATTCGCCCTGGTTCCCGACAACATAGCGTCAATACGGTGAGATATAGGTTGTCCTATCTCTATATTAACACCCTGAATTACCTTTAACTTCTCACGTATTTCAGCCAGTACCTGATCTTTAGAACGTTTATCCAGAACAAACGGAGCCTCTATCTCCGATACATTTACTCCGAGAGCATGCTCGTCCAGTTCGGCACGGCCGGTTTTACGGGCCACCGTACTAATTTCCGGAACAGTAAGCAATATATTCTCCGCCATACGTCCCATTTTATCCGACTCTTCGAGCGAAATACCCGGCAGGGTACTGACACTGACGGTAAAAGAACCCTCGTTGAAAGAAGGCAGAAAGCTGCGTCCCAATGTAAAGAAAAGTATAACGGTAACAACCAATACCGCCCCCGTAGATGATAATACTACTATTTTATGATTCAACGTCCATCTCAGAGCCCTACCGTATATCTTTTTAAGTTTCCTTGCCACATAAGGTTCCTTACCGAGTTTATCACTCTTACCGTTCTTTCCCAGGAAATAGCTGCACAATACGGGCGTAAGCGTAAGCGCCACCACAGTGGAGGCAATAAGTGCCACGATAAAGGCAATACCCAGAGGAGCAAGCATACGGCCTTCCATTCCTGAAAGGAAAAATAGAGGAACAAAACTCGCTATAATTATAAAAGTAGAATTCAGAATCGGCATACGCACCTCCTTTGAAGCGTCGAATATGACGGTCATCACCCTTTTTTGTTCTTCCTGGGGTTTAAGCCTGTTTTCCCGCAGACGCTTAAACACATTCTCCACATCTACAATAGCATCATCCACCAGAGAACCTATGGCAATAGCCATACCTCCAAGACTCATAGTATTTATAGTCAAACCCATAAACTTAAGGGCCAGAATAGATGTTACCAGAGAGAGCGGTATGGTAATAAGCGAAATAACAGTAGTACGTACATTCATAAGAAATATGAACAGCACTATAACAACGAATATTCCTCCTTCTAAAAGAGATTTCTGTACATTGTTGATGGAATTTTCTATAAACCTGGCCTGACGGAAAATATCGGTGGATATTTTCACATCCCCGGGAAGGCTTTTTTGTAACTCTGCAATAGATTCATCGAGTTTTTCGGTAAGTTCCAGCGTACTTGTAGAAGGCTGTTTGGTTACGGTCATAAGCACGGCCGACTGTCCCCGGCTGGAAGCAATTCCCAATTTAGGCGCTTTATTCCCTATTTTTACTTCAGATATATTTTCAAGCAACACCGGAATATCGTCCACACTCTTTACTACGGCCTTCCCAAGCGCTTCCGTTTTAGTGGTAGAAAGAACTCCCCTTATAATATACTCGTTACCGTATTCATACAATATCCCTCCGGCGGCATTCTGATTCATATTTCTTACCATTTCCACTACTTCGTTGAGTCCTATTCCGTAATGTTTCATCTTTTCCGGATTCAACAATATCTGATACTCTTTAATCTCTCCGCCCAGAACCGTAACCTGCGCTACGCCACCAGTAGCCAGGAGCCGCGGCCGTATTGTCCAGTCGGCAAGCGTACGCAATTCCTGCAGCGAAGTCGTATCGGAAGTAAGTCCTATGATCATCAGCTCTCCAAGAATTGAAGATTGCGGGCCTAACGTAGGATTCCCAACATTAGAAGGAAGATCATCCTTTACCACAGCCAGTTTTTCGGATACTATCTGACGCGCACGGTAAATATCCGTACCCCAGTTAAATTCAACCCATACGATAGAAAATCCGGTAGTAGAAGACGAACGCACTCTGCGCACATCCGTAGCTCCGTTAAGGGCTGTCTCAACGGGGAACGTTACCAGACGTTCCACCTCTTCGGGAGCCATTCCCTTCGCTTCCGTCATTACAACGACAGTAGGTGCGTTCAAGTCGGGAAATACATCCACCTCCATATTAGCGGCGGTATAAGTTCCGGCAAGCATTAACAGTATGGACGACACTAATACAACCATCCGGTTGTTCAGTGAAAATTTTATTATCTTATTCAGCATAACATTTCATCTTTAAAGGTTTAATGACTGTGGCCTTCAGGCATAACGGAAGAGGTTGCAGCGAGTTTTACCTGATATGTGCCTTTAGTAACAACCTTGTCTCCCTCTTTTAATCCGGCAAGTATCTGCACACGCTCCCCGTTGCCCCTGCCCAGAGTAACCTCCTGTTTTTTATAAGCCTCGTCTTCTATTTGCAAATAGACGAAATATAGCCCCTGCTCCTCGGTTATAGCAGATACCGGAACGGAAATAACGTTATCTTGCGGCGCCGCAAGCAAAAAAACTTCTATAAAAGACCCGGGAACAATATCTCCGATATTATCGAATTCAAAAGTAACCGGAATATAGAAAGATGTGTTGCTGGAAACTTTACCGAACGATAACAATCGGCCGTTAAGTTCCGATAATTTATATACCGTATTATCATATGCAGGTCTGAAATTAGCGCTGTTTATGTTCTTTAAATATTTGAAATTATTTTCGGAAACCTCGGCCCTGAGCTGCAGCTTTTTGTTTTGTGCAACCGTAGCGACAGGCTGTCCCACCGATACATAAGCACCTTGACTCACAAGCCTGTTTTTGATATATCCGCTGATAGGAGAAGTAACTTTTATTCCCGAAGCGGTTATATTCGATGCCTGGGCTTCATACGCAGTCTTAGCCGTTTCATAGCGCAGACGTATCTGCTCAAACTCTTTTGCCGAAATTATTTTATCTTTAATAAGCTCTTCCGCACGGTTATATTCTTTCCTGGCGGTCTCGTAGGCGATTTTCACTTTCACGGCAGGATCTCCTTCCTGGAGGTTCTTTGCCGAAATAACCACTATCGCCTCTCCTGTCCTTATCGCGTCACCGTCGGAAATAGACGGATTTACAAACGATACGACTCCGTTAGACGTAGCTACAATAGTAGCCTCATCCCCCTGCGAAGTTTGTATCTGACCGCTTGTTTTTATTACATGCCGGAATACACCCGGCAGAACAGTTTCGGTTTTCAAACCTACGGCATCCGCCTGTTTCTTCGTGAAAGCTATTTCGTCGCTGTGTTCCCCTTCTTCCCCGCTGCCGCCATAATTATTACCGACTCCGGCAGCAAGTTTTCTCTCTTTATCATCAGAATGATCGTGTCCATCATTCTCCGAATGGTTATGATCCTTTTCATTCGCATGATCGTGCCCGTCGCCATCCTTATGCTGATGAGAATCTACTGGGTTTTTATTTGAGTTATTATTAGCAGAATTACATCCCGCCAGAAATATTGTTGCTATTATCAATAAGCTTAATATATTAGTTTTCATTTTTTACTTTGTTTTTCTATATTTATTACTATAAATTCCGCTCACATAAATTTAACGGGATAAGAAACCAACCGTTAATAATTATTATAACAGAACGCATTACCGATAGTTGACCGGATTACCAAATACACATCCGGCTTATACATCCATTATATCCGGATATATAAAACGATCCTCACCGCCGTAAACGCAGCAGACGAATCTAAGAAAAACAATAAGGAGGGGCGCGCAAGCCGTTACTCCGGCCTGCATCTGCAGAATCGTAAAGAATGAGATATTCCCCGTATTCCGGGTCAGAAAACAGATCTTCAGGATTATAGATCAAAAGATCGGCAACGGAAATAAGTACCGGGAATAAATGAATATGATTATAACTTGTATTGCAGAGCGTAATCCTGCACTTAACACTGCTTTCCGACTGCGGAGTTATAAAATCGGAACTTTCTATGCACAACAAATTATTGCCACCGTGTTCGGCCTTATCGCGACCGGTATGTTCTCCGTGAAAAGTATTCTCATCTCCGCAGTTATCAATAACAGCAAAAACGATCCCGTCACTGTGATGATGATGCGGAATAACAGCAAATATCAGTAAAATCAATACCGATACTGCAATAAATGATATGGAATACTTCTTTCTCAACATTAAAAGCAATTTCTCCAAAAAACGTGCCACGGGCTGACCGGTACATAATCCTGTTCGGAGTGTTTTATATACCGGTCGGCCTAACAAAAAAGAACCGCACATCGTGCAGTTCTTCTTTCCGCTCCTGAACCAGGACTTGAACCTGGGACCCTCTGATTAACAGTCAGATGCTCTAACCAACTGAGCTATTCAGGAATTTTTTGCATAAACATCCGTTTTGCTTAGCGGGTACAAAAGTAGAACAAATTTTAATATCGTGCAAATTTTTTTTCTTCAAAAAGTATGATTTTTTATTAACTTTGTGAACACCATACAACCTTTTTAATATGAATCTACCCTTTCTTTCCGCAGCGCTTCAAGAGCTAATCATTAAAAATAAGAGAGTTGTACTTCCCGGCATAGGTGTTTTCACACTTGAGGAAGTACCTTCGTTTTTTTTAAACAACGGAAAAACAATCACTCCTCCGGGGAAAAAAATAAATTTCACAAATTCCGAAACGCATGATGATATTAATCTCGAAACGGCTTATACACAAAAAAGGGGGATCACTCAAGATGAAAGCAAAGAGGAATTTAATATATTGATAAACAAAATACAAGAATCTATCAAGATAAACCGGCAGGCAAATATACCCGGATTCGGCACAATATATATCGACGAAAAATATAACTTTTATTTTTCATCCGACAAAAGTCTCAATATCTGTCCCGGCAGTTATATGCTCGAACCCATATCCCTTAAACCGGAAGCAGCACTGGAGACGGACAACGGCTGCATAACCGCATCCGACGAAATCATCGGCGAGACCATAAGTGAAAACGAACGGAAGCAACAGGAGACCTCTCCTGTAACGGAAGATACGTATGTGCAACAGTCTGACAGTCCACGGGAGAACATAACAGAAAAACAACCTCTAAGCTCCGGGGACGGCATGACAGAAGAACAGCCTTTCTCCGAGAAACCGGAGATACCCGTACAACCGGCAGGAATAAAATCACCCTATAGCCCGCCGGAACGAAGAAAATCATTTAAATGGCTATGGGTATTCCTTATCACGATAGCCTTGATTGTATCCGCTCTCGTCATTATATACATATTCAGGGAAGAACTTCAGCCGATTCTCGAAAAACTCCTTTATACAAAAGAAGAACTGGAGATACTAAAACAGGCCGGACAATAGATACGATATTAAAAAAACTACAATACAGCGCAATAATCCTAAAAATGAAGACTATTTACAGAAGATCGGAAGGCAAGATGCACATCGTCTTATATACCGGCCGGCACGGTACAAAAAAATAACTATCTTTGTAGGTTATTAGAACTCTGTAATCAATGATAGATCGCGCCACCATAGACAGGATACTGGATACCGCACGTATAGAGGAAGTTATCAGCGACTTCGTCACCCTTAAAAAAAGGGGGGCGAATTATGTCGCGTGCTGCCCTTTCCACCACGAAAAAACACCCAGTTTCTCGGTATCCCCCAGCAAAGGGGTATTCAAATGTTTCGGATGCGGAAAAGCGGGAAGCGTTGTGGGTTTCGTAATGGAACATGAGCAGATGAGTTATGTGGAAGCTCTTAAATACCTGGGGCAGAAATACGGAATAGAGGTAAAAGAGAAAGAGGAGACGGCAGAAGAGATACAACAAAGGCTGCACCATGAATCCCTGCTCATAGTAAATGATTTCGCCCAAAAATACTATACACAAACCTTATGGGAACACAAGGAAGGACAGGCGGTAGGACTTAGCTATTTCAGGGAAAGAGGCTTCTCCGACGAAACCATAAAAAAATTCCTGCTGGGTTATTCGCTTAACGAAAAAAGGGCTTTCACCCATCAGGCGCAAAAGAAAGGATATAAAAAAGAACATCTTACAGAAGTAGGTCTTACCATAGAACGGGAGGAAAGCGGAGAACTTTTAGACCGTTTCTATGAAAGGGTTATGTTTCCCATAAGGAGCATAAGCGGTAAGGTGATAGCCTTCGGGGGACGTAAACTACGGGGAGAAAAGGAGGTAGCAAAATATATCAACTCCCCCGAAAGCATAGTTTACATAAAGAATAAAGTCCTTTACGGTATCTACGAAGCCAAAGGTTCTATTTCAAGAGAGCAGAAATGTTACCTTGTAGAGGGTTACACAGACGTGATTTCCTTTCACCAGGCCGGAATAGAGAACGTGGTAGCCAGCAGCGGCACATCCCTTACATCCGGGCAGATACAGCTCATCAAAAGGTTCACCAACAGGGTCACGGTACTTTATGACGGAGACTGGGCCGGTATAAAAGCCTCTTTAAGAGGAATAGACATGTTGCTCGAAGAAGGTCTGGAAATAAAAGTCGCCCTGTTCCCCGACGGAGAAGACCCGGATTCCTTCGCAAGGAAACACAACAGCGAGGAGATAAAAGATTTCCTGCGTGACAACGAGGAGGATTTCATTGCATTTAAATATAAGGTATTAAGCAAGGATATAGAGAAAGACCCTTTGCAGAGAGCCAGGCTCATAGGGGAAATAATAAACAGCATAGCGATTATTCCCGACGCCATAATCCGTAGCGTTTATATAGAAGATACGAGTGCAAGACTCAATGTAAGTGCGGAACTGTTGCAGCAGGAAATATCTAAAATAAGAAAAAAGAGGCAGTACGATGCCTTTAACCAGAGACAGAGGGAAGAGGAGAGGCGGAAAAGGTTGTCGGGAAACTCAACGGGAAATATCTCTGCAGGCGGTACCTCACAAGCATCCGGACAATACGGAGGGCAGTCCGGAGAAAGTTCGGGCATAACCCTGTCGGGAGAATTTATTTCCGGATACGCGGGTTCCGGCTCCGTAAAAGATACGGGCAAAGCAAATGTTCCCGGTTTTGTGGTAAATACCTATTGTGAGGAGGCAGAGAAGGAGATACTTTACTACCTGCTAAAATTCGGTAATCTACCTATACACCTTGAGGAAGATTTCTCTTACGGAGCGCAACAGGAGGAACAATCCGTGGCTCAATATATCCTCACACAATTACAGAACGACGATCTGGAGCTGCAGAACCTTTTATATAAAGGAATATTCGACGAATATTATACGTTAAAGGAACATGACGGGGAGAAGATCCTGAGATACTTTATAAATCATCCCGACAACACGGTATCTGAAGTCGTAGCGAACCTGCTCGCCATGCCCTACACAATAACAATACAGCAGTTTACCAGATCCATTATCCCGGAGAGGAACGTATTGGGTAAAATAGTGCCTAAAGCCATATTGCTTTACAAAGCCAAAGTTACTTCACAGGCATCCATGAACCTTACGGAAGAGTTGGCAAAAGCCCAGAAAGAGAATAATGCGGATATGGTACACGAACTGATTTCGCAGCTCAACACTCTTATGCAGGTACGCAATGTATTCTCAAAAGAACTTAACAGAATTATATTTTAACCGACAAATTAATAAAACAACAGATACAAAAAATGGGAAAAGAATTTAAAAGACACCTGATTACGGCCGCCCTTCCTTACGCAAACGGCGCCGTACATATCGGGCATCTGGCAGGAGTTTACGTACCCGCCGACATCTACGCAAGATTTTTAAGACTTAAAGGGGAAGATGTAAGATTTATCTGCGGATCGGACGAACACGGGGTTCCTATCACCATAAAAGCAAAACAAATGAATTGCACTCCGCAGGATGTGGTAGATAAATATCACCGGATAATAAAAGAATCATTCGACAAATTCGGGATAAGTTTCGATATTTATTCCCGCACAAGCTCCAAAATACACCACAAAACCGCGTCCGAATTTTTCAGGAAGCTTTACAATGAAGGCAAATTCATAGAAAAAGAGAGTGAACAATATTTCGATACGGAGGCAAATACTTTTCTGGCCGACAGATATATAACCGGAACATGCCCTAAATGCGGAGCTGAGGGTGCTTACGGAGATCAGTGTGAGAAATGCGGCAGCACACTTAGTCCAGACGAACTCATAGCCCCCCGTTCAGCCATAAGCGGCAGCGAGCCTGTAAAAAAGCCTACCAAACACTGGTATCTGCCCCTGGATCAATATGAGGGATGGCTTAAAGAATGGATACTCGACGGACATAAGGAGTGGAAAACAAACGTTTACGGACAATGCAAATCCTGGATAGACGGAGGGTTGCAGCCTCGTGCCGTAAGCCGCGACCTGGACTGGGGAGTTCCCGTTCCGGTAGAGGGAGCAGAAGGAAAAGTACTCTATGTATGGTTCGATGCCCCTATCGGATATATCTCCAACACTATAGAACTGCTGGGAGGAGAATGGGAGAAATGGTGGAAAAGCGAAGACACGAAAATGGTACATTTTATCGGGAAAGACAATATAGTCTTCCACTGTATCGTATTCCCCAGCATGCTGAAAGCTTACGGAGACGGGTTCATACTGCCGGAAAACGTACCTGCCAACGAATTCCTCAATCTGGAAGGAAATAAAATATCCACTTCCAGAAACTGGGCGGTATGGCTGCACGAATATCTGGAAGAGTTTCCGGGCCGACAGGATGTACTCCGGTACGTATTATGCGCCAACGCGCCGGAGACAAAAGATAACGATTTTACATGGAAAGACTTCCAGCAACGCAACAACAGCGAGCTGGTAGCCATATACGGAAACTTCGTAAACCGGGCGATAGTACTCACCCACAAATATTTTAACGGGAAAGTTCCATCGGCGGAAAGCCTTCTTGATATAGACAGGGAAGTGCTTACACAAATACCGCAGATAAAAGCCTCCCTGGAAACCAACCTTACGGCATTCAAATTCCGCGAAGCGCTCAAAGATGCGATGAACCTGGCACGTCTGGGAAATAAATACCTCACCGAAACGGAGCCGTGGAAACTTGCTAAAACAGATATGGAAAGAGTCGCCGTGATTCTGAACGTATCGCTGCAACTATGCGCTAATCTGGCCATAGCGTTCGAACCGTTCCTGCCGTTCTCTTCCGGAAAGTTACGGGAAATGTTGAATATCCCGGACATAAGCTGGAAAGATTTCGGCAGCGATAATATAATCAAAGAAGGACATATTTTAAATCCTGCCGAACTGCTTTTCGCAAAGGTAGAAGATACGGAAATAGAAAACCAGATAGCCAAACTGAATGCAACCAGAGAAGCTAATCTGGCACAGGCAGAAGAAGAGGCCGGAACTCCCGCTCCGCTCCCTCAAAAAGAGGAATGTACTTTCGAGGACTTTATGAAAATGGATATACGCACCGCGACCGTACTGGAGGCAGTAAAAGTTCCTAAAACGGATAAACTGCTGCGGCTCACTATAGATACGGGCCTTGACAAAAGGACGATAGTATCGGGAATAGCCGAACACTATACTCCGGAAGAGATGACAGGTAAACAAATATGCATCCTTGCCAACCTTGCTCCACGCAAAATAAAAGGGATAGAATCTAAAGGCATGATCCTTATGGCAAAAGACGAAAGCGGAAGAATGAAAATCGTAATGCCGGAAGAAAAAACGGATAACGGGGCGCAGGTAGGCTAAAGTCTGATAATCAGTACACAATGAAGATCAACATATAACACCATGAAATAAAAAGATATATGCAAAAAATCATACTCACGGGCGACAGGCCCACCGGCAGATTGCATCTGGGACACTATGTCGGTTCACTAAGACGAAGGGTAGAATTACAGAATTCCGGGGAATTCGATAAAATATTCATAATGATAGCCGATGCCCAGGCCCTTACCGACAATTCGGAAAATCCCGAAAAAGTACGCCAGAATATAATAGAAGTGGCGCTCGATTACCTCTCATGCGGAATCGACCCGCAGAAATGCACAATATTCATCCAATCGCAGGTATCCGAACTATGCGAACTTGCATTCTACTATATGAACCTGGTAACCGTATCCCGCCTCCAAAGAAACCCCACTGTAAAAAGCGAGATACAAATGCGTAATTTCGAAGCAAGTATCCCGGTTGGATTCTTTACATATCCTATAAGCCAGGCCTCGGATATTACCGCTTTCAAAGCCACTCACGTTCCGGTAGGCGAAGACCAGAAACCGATGCTGGAGCAGACCAACGAGATCGTGCGCAAATTCAATTCGGTATACGAGCCTGTTCTGGTAGAACCGGAAATTATGCTTCCCGACAACCAGGCATGCCTCAGACTTCCGGGGACGGACGGAAAAGCCAAGATGAGCAAATCGCTCGGCAACTGTATCTATCTATCCGATACCGCCGAAGAAGTAAAGAAAAAAGTAATGGGAATGTTTACCGACCCCGATCACCTTAAAGTATCCGATCCGGGGAAAATCGAGGGAAATACCGTATTTACATATCTCGACGCTTTTTGCAGACCAGAACACTTTACAAAATATCTTCCCGAATATCCCGGTCTCGACGAACTTAAAGCGCATTACCGACGTGGGGGACTCGGAGACGTGAAAGTCAAAAGGTTCCTGGAAGCGATATTGCAGGAGGAACTCGCTCCTATAAGAGAAAGGCGCAAAGAGTTGGAAAATAATATAAAGGGAATATACGACATCCTCAAACAGGGTAGCGATATTGCCTGCGCCGCCGCCGCCGCAACTCTTGACGAAGTCAAAAGAGCCATGAAAATAAACTACTTCGAGGATAAGGAACTTATCCGGGAACAGGAAGAACGATACAAAAAATAAGAAAAAGGCTAAAAATTAACCATTCTGAACAACTCCTTTTCACAAAGGATAGAAATCACTCTGCCTGAAACGGAGATAAGTCCCTCATTCTGCATATTGCTTATCTCCCTTTCCAGAGCCGGTCTCGAAACCCCGAAATACTCCGCCAGCGAACTTTTAGTCCTGTCCAGCCTCAATAAAGAAGAACCGGAAGTTTCCGACAGCTCCAGAAGATATATGGCGAGTTTCTGCCGTATTGTCCTGAACGACATAAGATGCAGTTTACGACTAAGACGCCCTGCAAATTCGGCAGAAATATCCAGGTAATTTTTAAGCAGCGTTTCATTAGCACCCAGCATTTTAAGCACCGACTCTTTGGGGATCACCACGGCGGTTGTATTTCCGTTGGAAGTTACCTGTACGGGGAATTTATTATTACTCCCGAAAAGGAACAATATAGCCAGGGGATCAGGAGCCGTTACATCCTCAACCTTTACAACTTTTCCGGCAGGATCGCTCATCTGCGCGGAAACACTGCCGGAAGTTAATATAATCAGCCTGTTGCATACTTCTCCCTGAAAAGCCAGTATCTCTCCCTTTGTAAAACGTGTCTCCCTTATATTAAACTCGTTAAGGAGCCTTTCCGGTTCCCCCGGATCGAGGGAACTGAAAAGAGGAATAGCACTAAGCCTGTAACTCTCCATAAAGTAGCTTTTTACTGTTATTTATTATTCATAAAATATTCCATATCGTCCGCAACATTCGAAATACCTCCTATTCCGAATTTCTCAACCAGCACTTTGGCAACATTAGGAGAAAGAAACGCCGGGAGGGTAGGCCCTAAATGTATATTCTTCACACCGAGGCTCAAAAGTGCAAGCAATACGATTACCGCTTTCTGTTCGTACCAGGCAATATTATAGATTATAGGAAGATCGTTAATATCTTTAAGTCCCAGTGCATCCCTCAACGCCATTGCGATAACCACAAGGGAGTAACTGTCGTTACATTGCCCGGCATCCAGCACTCTGGGGATACCGTCTATATCTCCTAAAGATAATTTATTATAACGATATTTCGCGCATCCGGCAGTAAGAATTACGTTATCTCCCGGCAGGGCGGCTGCAAAATCGGTATAATATCCGCGGGATTTCATTCTTCCGTCGCATCCGGCCATAACCACAAACCTTTTTATAGCTCCCTGTTTTACAGCTTCTATCACCTTATCGGCAAGAGCCAGCACTTGATGATGCGCAAACCCTCCCACTATTTCGCCGCGCTCAATCTCTTTAGGCGGCAGGCATCTCTTCGCATGCGCTATAAGTCCGGAAAAATCTTTTTTGCCGCCCTCTTTTCCGGCAGGAATATGTTTGGCTCCATGTAATCCGGCCGCTCCCGTAGTATATATACGGTCGGTATAAGAAGCCTCTTTCAAAGGCGGAACAATACAATTCGTTGTAAACAATATAACCCCGTTAAAACTCTCGAACTCCTCCCTCTGCTTCCACCATGAATTCCCGTAATTACCCACAAAATGCGGATATTTTTTAAAAGCGGGATAATAATTGGCAGGCAACATCTCGCTGTGGGTATATACATCTACGCCGGTTCCCGCACTCTGCTCAAGCAACTGTTGCATATCATTAAGATCATGTCCGCTGATAAGTATGCCGGGGTTCCCCCTTACGCCTATATTCACTCTGGTAATCTCCGGATTCCCGAAAGAAGAAGTATTGGCCTTATCCAGAAGAGCCATAGCTTTTACACCGCACTCTCCCGTATTAAGTACAAGAGAAGTCAATTCCTCCGCAGATATATCATTTCTCGCAACCTGCGAAAGGGCGTTTTCCAGCATATTATATATATCGTCATCTTCATACCCAAGATTAAGGGCATGTTCCGCATACGCTGCTGCACCTTTAACCCCGTAGATCACAAGCTGTTTCAGAGACCTTATATCCTCATTGTCCTCCGTAAGGACTCCCACTTTTGCAGCCTCCTCCAGATATTTTTCCTTCCCTATATAATAATAAACCTGAGGCAGATCCGGCAAAGCTATCTCATGTTTCTTTGCGGAAGCCTCCAGAATATTTTTAATAATAAAAGCTTTATCTATACGGGACATAATTGCGTCATTATCAAAATTCGCATTTGTAATAGTACAGAAAAGAGCATCCAGTATAAAACGGCTCGCATTCTTATCCCTGATACCTTTTTTACCCAGTTCGGCATTTACCGCCGCAATACCCTGCACGGTATAGATAAGAATATCCATAAAAGCCGAGGTCTGCGGTTCTTTCCCGCAAACACCCTTAACAGTGCAGCCCTTCCCCATGGCCGCTTCCTGACATTGAAAACAAAACATGTTCATACGTTTAATTTTTTTAATTATATTTTCACTCCCTCGCTCACGATACTTCCCTGTACCGATAAAACTATTCTTTTAAGCGGAATATTCCTGGCTGCTCTCTCTTTTGCCTGTTGCGCTATTTTAAAAAGCCCCCCGCAGCAAGGAACCTCCATAATCAAAACCGTAAGAGTATTTATTTTAGCCTCATCTATCATCATAACCAGTTTATCTATATAAACATCCGTACGGGTATCAAGTTTAGGACAGGCTATGGATAGTACTTTCCCTTTAAGGAATTTACTGTGAAATTCCCCGCTTGCAAATGCAGTACAATCGGCAGCCAGCAGAAGATCCGCCCCTTTGATAAATTCCGCAGCAGGATTTAATAGATGCAGTTGTACAGGGAAATGGCTCAATTCCGATCTTTGCACGACTTCTCCCGTTCCCGCCGCTTCAACGGCAGAGGCGGAGAATGATCTTGCCATGCTTCCGGGGCACCCGCACGGCATACTTCCGTTAAGATCTATCTTAACATTATGCGTCCTCAGATACTCTACCCCCTGATTATACAACCCCCTTTCCCCGTGCTCTTTAAGATGATTAAGATGAGAGAGGATCACTTTCTCTCCTTTAGGTACAAGACGCTTCATAACGGCTTCCTCATTATAAGGCTCGGCCTCGCGTTCTTCAAATTCAATAGCCCCGACAGGACACTCTCCTATACATGCACCCAATCCGTCGCAGTACAAGTCGCTTATCATAACGGCCTTGCCGTTAATCAACTGTAATGCTCCCTCGTGGCAACCGGTGACACAAGCCCCGCAACCATTGCAAAGCTCCTCATTTATTTTTATAACAGTACGTTTCATAACTTGTCGTCCTCACATATATTTTTATTTTCCGGCAAAAATAATATGAAGCGTACCCTTGTTTCTGTAACAAATGTTACTTAACCGCAAAAAACTGCTGAATTTTAAATAAACTGATCGATTATAACCTATTCTATTATTACTACCCTGTTCAAACGGCTGTCGGGAAACATATCATCCCCTACAACCCCTTTATTGACAAGCCTGTCCGGACTTATACCGTATTCATTTACCAAAAGATCGTACACATAGCTAACCCTTTTTTCGGCAAGCGCCCTGTTCCCCGCCCTGCTTCCGGACGAATTATCGGCTATTCCCGTAATCGTGAAAACCCTGCCGGGATCCGCCTTTATGGCATTACGTACATAAAAATTCAGGTTCACCATCTCTTTTGCTCCCAAATCCGGCTTACCTACCTCAAAAAAGAGCGCGATAGGTACTACGGGCATTTTTTCAGGTTCTTGCGGGACTTTCTCCGAAACCTCTCTTGAAAGACTGTCTATAGACTTCTGCATACGGGCTTTATCTTGTCCGAGCACCAGAGACAGTTCCTCAGCCTTTTGATCGGCTCTCCTGCGGGCTGCTTTAAGATCTTTTATAACTCCTTTATAATAAGAAGCATCAGCACCGGAAGTCTTTCTGAACCTTTTGTTGCTTATCTTGAACGAAAGGCCCACGGAAGCTGTCGTCATATAATCGAATCCCGAACCGCTTCCCGGAGCGGCAATACCGGAGCCTAGTATCATCTCCCTTACGTCCAGCGTTATATCAATAGTTTTTGAGAGTCTCAAAGTATTGTAAAGCCCTGCCGAAGCAGCGATATTATGACCGAAATTACATCCGTGCCTCTGTTCGAGCCTTATATATCCCGCCCCGATATAAGGTATGAAATTCCAAAAACGATTATGCCTGTATCCTCCTATGGCATTCGAAATATTCCACATAAAATCGGCATGCACGTACATTGTGGAAAATTCTTCATTAAAATATTCCCCCGTCATCTTTCCGTCTCCCAGATACGGGGGTGTTATGCTCCATCCTCTGGCATATAACCCGGAATACGCAACCCGTCCCCCTATCCACGGTGTAAACCATTTCCCGATATAAGCATCTAGAGCCGGTGTAAGCCTTTTTTCTATTCCGAAAGCTCCATCATGATCGCCCATATACAAATTCACACCTCCGGCAACACCTATAAAAATATTATCAAAGAACCTGTTGGTTCCATAAGACTTTTTAGGTACGCTTCCTTTCTTATAAATTTCCTTTCCTGAAACAACCTGCACAGCAGAGAAGGTAAGGAACAACAAAAAAATTCTCCGGATATTCATAACGTTAAATAATTTTAAAGCTGTTACAAATATAATCAAACTCGCCGAATAAGAGCAATTTTGGGATAAATAAAATAAAATCACCTGCACCATGCTTACCTCGCCTGTAACAAGGGTTTCTATATCCTGCAACAGTTTTCGTTTCCTGAACCGCACCTGTCGTTTTTCAATGAAGTTGCAACGGCCCTGCGATGTCTTGAATCTGGCTATCGTGTCACATTATCTCAATACATAAATATTATTTTTCATCCACTGCTTGAATGACTCTCGAAAACTTTTTATAGAACTTCAAATAATCTCCCTTATAAACGACCGTATTATGTAAATCCAAAACAAAACAGACATTATTGTCCTTTATATTATTGGATGTTAAGAAGAAACTTCCGGTATCTATAAAAACGGGAATAGTCAGATCTAATTTCTCCAGATGATATTCTAAAACATATTTGTCCCTGGTATTTAAAATTGCCAGGCAATTATGCTGATTATAATCTTTTCTGTTCGCCAGATACAAACTATTACATTCCCGGAGCTTATTTACGCAATATCCGCAATTACCGTCATAAATAAAAAGAAGTGTTTTATCCCCGGCCGAAAGAAGACTTGTAAGATGATTGGAATAATTAATCATACTATCCAGCGGAATATTTAACCTCATTGCTCCCCTTCTTTTTCCGGCACACCCGGTAAAGAGTTGGGATAACATTACAACAATATATATGATTCTCATAAGCAAACACATCAGGGCAGTTTATATTTTGCAACCGAAAGATCAGGATCGTAAATTACGGCATACAATGATTTCCCATCGGGACTTATTGTAAAAGGGACAAAGAAATTATCTAACAAATATTTATTTACAATATTACCGTCATAATCCATAACAAGGAGATACGTATGCTCAGGCGCCGGCCGTTCTTCCTTTATATCAATATATCTTACATCATCACAACTAAGATAAATATAATCATGCGTAAGGTATAAACTCCTGAATCCTGAATAATGGTTATCATGCAGTATATACCAGTTTTTTTCAGTTCTAAAATTATACATAGGCTCAAACAATATCTTCTCCCATTTCAACTCAAGTCCGTCCGGCTTATTTTTATAAACTTTTATTGATGGAAACCTGGTCTCTATGGCTACAGTATATTTTTTATCGGGAGAAACATCCAATTTTACGCTATGGTAAGCATGTATCGTTTTTATTCTACTATCCTCCAGAGGATTATAATCTTCTTCACAAATAACTTCCGCACACGTATTCATTAATCCTATCTTTTGATCCGGATAGAAATTTACAAACGCCAACAAAGAATCGTTCAGATATTTTACATTCTGTAAATCCCTTTTCAGGTTTGCACTCTTTAATAAAGAAATAGTATCAGGAGAAACCTTATAAGTTACAAGCTCCTGTCTGTACATATCAAAGACAGAGAACCTGTTTTCAGCATATTCATATTGCATTCCCTGTGCCATCAAAAACTCATCAGGGCCTCTGCCCCTTCTTCCGGTTGCCGTAATTAGTTTTGCATTCGTACTGTCAAGTAATTGAAAAATCTTGTTATCCAGTTTAGTACAGGCCAAAAGCCCGTAGCCGGTATAATACAGCCTCACAGAACCGCTCCTGGATTCTATCGGTTCGGACAAAATTTCACCTTTCAAAGTATCTTTTAATGAATAAAACTCTTTGGGATTGTAATAATTCCCCTTATCAGAACACCCGAAAATCCAGAAAAAGGAAAGGCAGAATAAACATATTTGAAGTAAGTCTTTCATAACAAGATAAATCAGATTAAAAATAGCCGAGGTTTTCTATTGTTGGAAAGCCTCGGCAAGAGACAGTATATACTAAAACGACCTGTCAAATCGGATCGGTAAAATCATAGTCATAGTAGAAACAACGATCGTCAACCGCTCTTTCACTATTCCTCTGTATAAAAAAATAACAAACTTTTTGGTATGAATAGACACACCCTGGCTCCAATAGACCATCACAAGGATTGTCACTTTCTAATGAAGACGCTAATAATACTCCGCTAACCGTTAATGCTGCAAGAACGGCGAGTGACATTAAAATTTTTCGTTTCATAATCAATTAAAGTTTAAAGTTAAACACTGTTTTGATTCAATACCCTTATTTCAAAGTAAACACAAACAAAAGATCATTATCCTCTGCTTTTATTCCATCCAAGACCTGAAGATTTACAAAATACGGACGCATCCATTCCGGGACAGGAGCCAGGTGCCTGGCCTGCACCAAGAAATACAATCGCTTACCTTCCAGAAATTGTACGGCTCCTTTAAATGTTTTATTCTCGGTCTCGAAATCCACAAAAACCCATTGACCGGAACATTTATTTTTTAAGCCAAGCCTTCTAATGATCCTGTACTTAGGTTCACACTCTTTAGTTTCCAGTAAACAATAATCCCCCGATTCGTAATACAAACCATTATCCGCAAAAGGCTTTTCCGCATATTCATCATAAACTGCAAGACCTCTCTCCTCTTTTTTTAAAAAATTTTCCTTATTGTTCCGCCTATCCTCTCCATAATCCACAAACAATCCGGGAGAAACAATTCCCACATCCGAAATCTGGTAGATAGTATCTTTTCGTCCGTCTATGTAGAACAGCATATCGTTATATTTTGTAAACTTATGTTTTCTGCTGTAAGAGGACTGCTTTGTTCCTAAATACAAATTTCTGGATAATAACTCTCCATACTCGTTATAAAACCGCAACAGATATCCCTCACTAGGAGTATCGTAAGCTCCGCTCAGAATATAACTATTTTTAAAAAATGCAGCCTGCTGATACTTTTTCATTGTTGCCAACGTATCTTTGGAGATAAACTCTCCCTCCAACGTATATTTATTTACGCAAAAATCGGGGAATGAGAAAATATAAGCTATACTGTCCAGGTAATAATTTGCATAAAAGTAATAACTGCCCGGAACATTGCCCCGGCTGACACGCCCTATTTTATTCAGAAATTTACCGTATTTATCGAACCGGAGAATAATATTGCTCTCTCCCCTGCTGTCGTCACGGAGGCCGTTATCCACATTGGAAATATAAAAATCTCCATTATAAAGCTCCATTACACGTTTATTCCGGATAAACAGATCCTCCCGTGTCTCCAGAGGGATAACTTCAATACTGCTTACAAAATCGGCAAAAAATTTTTCCTGTGGAACCGACGGAGTAACCTTAACCGTTTCAACAGACGGAAGCGGAACAGTAGTCGTCCCGGCACAAGAGGCCATAAGTAATGCTGAAAATACGTAACAAATCGATAAAGGAGTTTTCATACGTTTAAAATTTTTTTAAGACTTAGGCCTCAGTTTATATTTTGCAATCAAGTAGTCCGGATCATCAATTACGGCATACAAAGAACGTTCATCCGGACTTAAAGTAAAGTCCGAAACGAATTTATCCAGAAGGTATTTATTAACAATGTTGCCGTCATAATCCATTACCAACAAATAGGTATGTTTTTGTTTTGGAGCTTTCCGTCTGATGTCAATTATCTGTGTATCATCACAACTCAAATAAATGTATTTATCCGACAAATATAAAGACCTGAATCCGGCATAATGCTCTTCACGGAACTTGTACCATTTCTTTTCAGAATTAAAATCATACAAAGGCTTAAACAATATTTTCTTCCATTTCAATTCAAATCCGTTTGGCGTATTCCTGTAAATAAGGATAGCCGGAAACCTGCCGTCGGCAACCCCAATATAATTTTTATCCGGAGAAACAGACATATCCACACTATGGTAAGCATGCCCCGTTTTAATCCGGTCATCATCTAATGTGTTATATTCCTCTTCATAAATTACTTCGGCCCCGGTATTTATTAATCCTATTTTTTGGTCAGGATAGAAATTAATAAAAACCAGTAATGAGTCGTTTATATAATTAACGCTTTGTAAATCTCTTTTCAGATGGACATTTCCGACCAAAGAAATCGTATCGGGTGAAACCAGGTAAGTCACCATCTCCTGTTTGTACAAATCGAATGCGGAAAAACGGTTTGTAACACGGTCATATTGCATAGCCATAGCCATTAAGAACTCATCCGGCCCCCTGCCTCTTCTTCCTGCTACCGTAATTTTAGAAGCATCCAAACTGTCCAATAATTGAAAAATGCCATTATCCACCCTTGTGGCGGCAAGGATTCCATAATCATTATAATACAACCCGGCATATGAATCCAAAGGAACAGCTAATATCTCCCCTCTTAATGTATCGGTTAACGAATAGAACTCTCCGGGATCATAATAATCCCCTCTGTTAGAGCATCCCAGGGTATAAAAAAAGGAAAGGCAGCATAAAAATAATTGAAATAAGTCTTTCATAATAATATAAATCAGATTAAAGATAGAAGGGTCAGCACCATTAAAGTTTTTCGTTTTATAATTACTTAAAGTTTAAAGTTAAGCACTGTTCCGGCCAATGTATCCGAAACTTGTACATGTTTACAAATTTAGAAAAAAAGAACGCGTTCTCCAAATAAAAAAACTTACCATATCAGGCCTTATCATCCTTATAATAAATATCTTACAGACTACTCAATCTAATACCCTTATTGAAGAGCAGCAACAAACACCGGATAATTATAATTATCCTATGCGTCTATCCCATTTTTCAGTCAATATAAAAAATATAGCTAAACGGAATATCTCTATAAGATTATAATAAAAACAGTTAGTAGCTATTGTCGGAATTATCTATCTTGCCCGTTATTTTGCCCTCAGTATCTTTTACAATTTCGATTACGGCTTCGGTATCCCCTTTTTCCAGTTCTATTTTATAAACCTGGTTTCCTCCGTTGTCAAATATCATTTCAATCTCATCAATATCTTCCTCGGTCATATTCGATAAAGCAGCTAGCAACTCTTTTGCTTTCGCCATTATATCCCCGGGCAAAGCATTTAAATCGGGGTAATTGTATTCAAGTTCATCCACCGTAAGTTTTCCATTATTTTCAAGCAAAGTTACTTCAATGATAATCTTACCTTCTTTCAGATCGAGTTCGTGCTCAATACCCTCATCTTCCATCTCCGTTTCGTAATCCACTACATCCGCATCTTTATGACTCTTAACGATCCATTCTTTTACAATTACAGGGATTTCAAGCGGACTCTCGTCTTCATCGTCCGTGTCCTCGGACTCTTTTAACAAAATGCCCTGGGCATCGTAGTACAAGTCTACCTCGATACCGGTCTTACCGGCAATCACGCACTCTGCTTCTATTTTGTAGGAGACAACGCCGTCGCGTTCCAGGATATATACATCGTCGATTTTCCAAACCTGGGGATCGCTGTAAAGCGTATTGATTAATGTGGCATCGGATATACCTTTAACAGGGTTGCACCTGGTCTTTGCAAAAGAGTTTTTAACTCCGGCTGGTAGTATATTGAAAGAAATTTCCTGATTCACCAGCCGTATATCGTCTCCCGTCCCGAACCAAACAACTACGATGTTCCCGTTTTTATCAGCCTTAACCTGCCGGGCTACAGTAAATGTAGCAATGTCGTATTTATTATCTTTACTTTTTCTCCAGGTAATGTTCTCCGCATTAGGATATTTTTTCAATAAAACAGTTTCTTTTCCGGCAAAAGCGTTATAATCTTTCTTGTTATCGTTATTACAAGCGCTAAAGATCAGACCTATACCCATTAACAGGCCTGCCAAATACATTCTCTTTTTCATAAAATAAATAATTAGTTCATTAAAATTTTTATAAAACCAGGTCTATCCGTAAACTCACGGACAAACCTGATTTTACATCTTCCAATCTATGACTTTAATGAAAGACTGCCGTAACACTTTCCGGTCAATCCAGTATCTGTGTCCTGAATTTCACTACCTTCTTTCCCGGAATAGTAATCATCTTCTTTGTATTAAGGCTCATAGCGCGCCTTGCTTTCCGGTCCTTTATCATAAACGATCCGAATCCGCGTAAAAATACATCCTCGTTATTTTTTAACGTTTTTGTAATAATACCCAATACGGAATTAAGATAATTGTTACTCTCCGACAACGTCATCCCTGTTGTTTGCGAGAGTGTCTTTACTAATTGTTTTTTATTCATAACCAGTTATTTATTTTGTTAATTAAAAACTTTTAAGTCAAACCCTATACTAATTTATATCAGCTTAATTAATTAAGTTTTAAGCAATAACAATTTTCTTAAAACATTGTTTAATGGTATATGCAGGTATTTCAATAATGCCGGAGAGAAAATACATACTCTTAAAAAGAAAAAATATGAACGGAACATAAAATTTTTTGAAGTAAATTTGCCGAATGCAATGAATAAAACAAGCTTATTGG